>NZ_JACJDT010000047.1:0-37234 GCF_014163675.1 Pseudoalteromonas sp. SR44-5 | reverse complement strand
GGAGCGTTATCGATTGATGCGAAATCTTTAGCAACACCGCCGTATACTTTTGCAAGTACGTTAGTGATTGCTGCAGTTAGGGTAGTTTTACCGTGGTCAACGTGGCCGATTGTACCTACGTTTACATGCGGTTTTACGCGTTCAAACTTTGCTTTTGCCATCTTAAAAAATTCCTATAAAGAAATTAAAGGTTCAGTCCACTGTGGACCAAACCGAGCTAAAAATTACTTAACAGCGCGAGCTGTAATTATTGTGTCCGCAACATGTTTCGAGGCTTCAGCGTACTTCAAAAACTCCATAGAGTATGAGGCACGGCCTTGTGTTGCAGATCGTAGATCAGTAGCATAACCAAACATTTCAGAAAGCGGAACCTGGGCGTTAATTAATTTAAGTCCACCTAGCGCATCTTCCATGCCTTCGATCATACCGCGGCGACGGTTTAAGTCACCAACTACATCACCCATGTTTGCTTCAGGAGTGAGTACTTCAACCTTCATCATTGGCTCTAATAGTACAGGGTCTGCTTGTAGCGCACCTTGTTTCATTGCCAGTGAACCCGCTATTTTAAATGCCATTTCATTCGAATCTACATCATGGAATGAACCATCATATAAAGTCGCTTTCACACCAAGTAATGGGTAGCCTGCCAGCACACCTTGAGACATTTGCTCTTGGATGCCTTTATCTACCGCAGGGATGTATTCTTTTGGAACTGAGCCACCTACGGTTTCGTTAACGAACTCGTAAATTGGGGCTTCATCATCCGAAATATCCATCGGTTCAAGTTTAAGCCAGACATGACCATATTGACCACGTCCACCTGATTGACGTATGAATTTACCTTCAACTTTAACAGTTGAACGAATAGCTTCACGGTAAGAAACCTGCGGCTTACCAACGTTACATTCAACACTGAATTCACGTTTCATACGGTCGACAATGATATCAAGGTGAAGTTCACCCATACCAGAAATAATAGTCTGGCCTGATTCTTCGTCAGTTTGTACGCGAAAAGACGGATCTTCTGCCGCTAGTTTACCTAGCGCGATACCCATCTTATCTTGGTCAGCGATTGTGCGAGGCTCAACCGCAACAGAGATAACTGGTTCAGGGAATTCCATACGCTCAAGCGTAATAATAGAATTCGGATCACACAGTGTTTCACCTGTTGTTACGTCTTTGAGACCAATAGCCGCCGCAATATCACCTGCGTAGACTTCTTTGATCTCTTCACGTGAGTTTGAATGCATCTGAACGATACGGCCAAGACGCTCACGCTTACATTTTACTGGGTTGTATACCGCGTCACCCTGTTTAACAGTACCAGAGTAAACACGGAAGAAAGTTAAAGTACCAACGAACGGGTCTGTTGCAATTTTAAAAGCAAGTGCAGCAAACGGTGCGTTGTCATTAGCTGGACGTTCTTCCTCAGTACCATCTTCAAGGATACCTTGAATTTGTTTCACTTGTGTTGGTGCAGGCATATATTCAATAACGCCATCAAGCACAGCTTGAACGCCTTTATTTTTAAATGCACTACCACATGTAACTGGGACGATTTCGTTAGCCAATGTACGCTGACGCAAAGCATTTTTAATTTCTGCTTCGCTCAGGTCTTCACCTTCCAAATACTTATCCATTAGTTCTTCAGATGCTTCAGCAGCGCTTTCAACTAAGTTCGAGCGCCATTCTTCAGCTAAATCTTGAAGTTCTGCCGGTATTGCCTCATAGGTGAAAGTCATTCCCTGGTCTTCATCATTCCAGTTAATCATTTTCATTTTTATGAGGTCAATAACACCTTTAAAGTCGTCTTCAGCGCCTACTGGTAGCTGAATTGGAACAGGCGTTGCTCCAAGACGAGATTTCACCTGGCCAACAACCGTTAAGAAGTCAGCGCCAGTGCGATCCATTTTATTTACGAAGATCATTCTCGGAACTTCGTATTTGTTCGCTTGACGCCAAACTGTCTCAGTTTGCGGCTGTACACCAGATGAAGCACAAAGCACAACTACCGCACCATCAAGTACACGTAAAGAACGTTCTACTTCAATAGTGAAATCCACGTGCCCTGGAGTATCAATGATATTGATACGATGAGCGTCAAATTGCGCGTCCATCCCTTTCCAGAAACACGTTGTTGCAGCAGAAGTGATTGTGATACCACGCTCTTGTTCCTGCTCCATCCAGTCCATAGTTGCGGCGCCATCATGTACTTCACCGATCTTATGAGAAAGACCTGTGTAGAACAGAACACGTTCTGTTGTGGTGGTTTTGCCTGCATCTACGTGAGCAACAATACCGATATTGCGATAGCGCTCAAGTGGAGTTGTACGTGCCATAAAATCCTCTTAAAGGTTAAGGACAGATTACCAACGGTAATGTGCGAATGCTTTATTCGCTTCAGCCATACGGTGAACGTCTTCACGTTTCTTAACCGCAGTGCCTTTGTTGTCAGCAGCGTCAACAAGTTCTTGAGCTAAACGTAAGCCCATAGATTTCTCGCCACGCTTACGTGCAGCGTCTACTAACCAACGCATACCTAATGCGTTGCGACGTACTGGACGTACTTCTACTGGTACTTGATACGTTGAACCACCAACACGGCGAGATTTAACCTCAACCTGTGGACGGATGTTTTCAAGTGCAGTTTCAAAGATTTCAAGGTGCGATTTGCCTGATTTCTCAGCAGCCACATCTAGCGCACCGTAAACGATTTTTTCAGCAGTAGATTTCTTGCCGTCTAACATTACGATGTTAACGAATTTTGCAAGAAGTTCCGATCCGAACTTAGGATCTGGAAGAATTTTACGTTGACCTATTACGCGTCTTCTAGGCATTTTGTATCTCCGGTTTATTCAGGTTTGCTCTTTCGAGTCAATCACCCAAAACAATAATTAAAAATATTTAGTGCTTGGCCTTACTAACGGAATACAATTAGCCTTTAGGGCGTTTTGCACCGTATTTAGAACGAGCTTGACGACGGTCGCTAACGCCTGCACAGTCAAGTGCACCACGAACAGTGTGAAAACGCACACCTGGTAAATCTTTAACACGACCACCACGGATTAGGATTACACTATGCTCTTGAAGGTTATGACCTTCACCACCAATGTATGAAGTTACTTCGAAACCGTTAGTTAAACGTACACGAGCTACTTTACGTAACGCCGAGTTTGGTTTCTTAGGTGTAGTTGTATATACGCGAGTACATACACCGCGCTTTTGCGGACACGCTTTAAGCGCAGCTGAGTTACTTTTCGTAACCTTGCTACGACGTGGCTTACGCACTAGCTGGTTAATAGTTGCCATTTAAATAGCTCCTGAAATTAAAATTACTACTGAAAAAAATAAAAAAATCCGCCCTTTATTTACAAGCTCGTACCAAACGTGCAGGTAAATGGGTGGCGGAATTTTAATGAGCAAAGATTGAGCTGTCAACCTAAACCGTTAGCAAGGCAGTAGATAACTGCCTTGCAAAAACCTAATCTATTGATTAAGTTAGATTTATTGATTTCCAGATAAATCCGCGTTTAAAGCATCAGTTAGCGCTTGAGTTGCCTCTTCTGCACTTACTGTTTGCTCTTCAACTACAACTTTGCTCTGCTTACGACGAGCCATACGTTCTTGATGATACGCAAAACCGGTACCGGCTGGGATCAAACGACCCACAATTACGTTTTCTTTCAGACCGCGAAGTTCATCGCTCTTACCATTTACAGCGGCTTCAGTTAGGACACGAGTTGTCTCCTGGAACGAGGCTGCCGAGATGAAAGATTCTGTGGCTAGTGATGCTTTAGTGATACCCATTAATTGGATTTCATATTTAGCAGGTAACTTGCCTTGAGCTTCTAAGTCGCGGTTTGCGATATTAACGCGTGCCACTTCAATTTGCTCACCGGCTAAGAATTCACTATGGCCGCCGTCAAGGATCGTACACTTACGGATCATTTGACGGATAATTGTTTCAATGTGCTTGTCATTGATCTTAACGCCTTGCAAACGGTAAACCTCTTGCACTTCGTTAACGATATAGTTAGCAACATGAGTCACACCACGTAGGCGTAAGATGTCATGTGGTGATTCAGGACCATCGGCGATAACTTCACCTTTAGACACTTGCTCACCCTCAAACACGTTAAGTTGACGCCACTTAGGGATCATTTCTTCGTAATGATCGCCTTCAGCTGGAGTAATAACTAAACGCTTCTTACCTTTAGTCTCTTTACCGAAGCTAATCGTACCGGTGATCTCAGCTAAGATAGCTGGCTCTTTCGGTTTACGCGCTTCAAATAAGTCGGCTACGCGTGGTAGACCACCCGTGATATCACGAGTTTTCGAACCTTCCTGCGGAATACGTGCTAACACGTCACCTGGGTTTGCCGTTACACCGTCTGTTACTTCAATCGTAGTGTATGAAGGAAGACGAGTTTCTTGCAGACCGCGCTCTTCACTTTCAATGATAAGCTTCGGCTCTTTCGCATTTATCTTAGCAAGATCTTTAACAACTACACGGGTTAAACCAGTTAGTTCATCAGTCTGTGCTTCAGTGTTGGAGTCATCGATATCGCTGAACGATACTTTTGACTTATGCTCAAGAACGATTGGGTGACTATGCGGGTCCCAAGTAGCAACGATGTCGTTACCTTGAACTTCCGTATTGTCTTGTACTGTTAATACCGCACCGTAAGGTACTTTATAACGCTCTTTCTCACGACCATGGCTATCGATGATAGTGATTTCAGTAGAACGAGAGGTAATAACAATCTTACCGTCAGTGTTTAATACATATTTTGCGTTATGAAGCTTCAATGTACCGTTAGTTTTAACTTGTACATTGTTTTCAGCAGACGCTCTTGATGCTGCACCACCGATGTGGAAAGTACGCATCGTAAGCTGTGTACCCGGTTCACCGATTGATTGTGCCGCGATAACACCTACTGATTCACCCGCGTTGATGATATGACCACGTGCAAGGTCACGACCGTAACACTTAGCACATACACCAAAGTCGTTATCACAGGTGATAACTGAACGTACGCGAACCTCATCTACTGAGTGCTCTTCTAAAAGATCACACAGTTTTTCGTCAAGCATGATATTACGCTCTACTAGTACTGTATTAGTACCAGGGATCACAATATCTTCAGCAACAACACGACCAAGTACACGTTCGCGAAGTGCTTCTACAACGTCACCACCTTCAATAAGCGGTTTCATTGTTAAGCCATCTTCTGTGCCACAATCGTCTTCGTTGATTACCAAATCTTGTGCAACGTCTACTAGACGACGCGTTAGGTAACCCGAGTTCGCTGTTTTCAGTGCTGTATCGGCAAGACCTTTACGCGCACCATGCGTTGAGATGAAGTACTGAAGTACGTTTAGACCTTCACGGAAGTTAGCGGTGATTGGCGTCTCGATGATTGAACCATCTGGACGTGCCATTAGACCACGCATACCTGCTAGCTGACGGATCTGAGCGGCACTACCACGAGCACCAGAGTCGGCCATCATAAACACTGAGTTAAATGACGGTTGCTCTTCTTCTTCACCTTGGGCATTGATAACCGTGTCTTTTGACAAGTTGGCCATCATTTCACGTGATAAGTTTTCATTTACACGTGACCAGATATCGATAACTTTATTGTACTTTTCACCAGCCGTTACAAGACCTGATTGGAATTGTTGGTTGATTTCAGTTACTTCAGCTTCAGCTGCTTCGATAATTGATGCTTTGATCGGTGGGATAACTAAGTCATCGATACCGATTGAAACACCTGACTTCATTGCGTAGTGGAAACCGGTATACATAACTTGGTCAGCAAAGATAACTGTATCTTTAAGACCAAGACGACGGTAACACTCGTTTAATAAGCCAGAAATTTGTTTCTTACCTAGGGCCTGATTGATTGACGAAAACGGCATGCCTTTTGGTAAAATAAGAGACAAAATTGCACGACCAACAGTTGTATCGATAACAGTTACAGTGTCTTCTACTACACCATTTTCGTTTTTAACTGATTCGCTAATACGTACTTTCACGCGAG
This sequence comes from Pseudoalteromonas sp. SR44-5, assembly GCF_014163675.1. Lineage (NCBI taxonomy): Bacteria > Pseudomonadati > Pseudomonadota > Gammaproteobacteria > Alteromonadales > Pseudoalteromonadaceae > Pseudoalteromonas > Pseudoalteromonas sp. SR44-5. The sequence continues at coordinate 31,190 of NZ_JACJDT010000047.1, read as the reverse complement.
CGTGAAGGTCTGCATTACCGCTGCGGTATGCTTTTTCTGCTTCTTTTGGATCTTTTAAGATCGCGCCTTCGCCTTTCGCGTTGATGCGGTCACGGGTCATATAATATAGACCCAATACAACGTCCTGTGATGGAACGATGATTGGCTCACCATTCGCAGGAGATAGGATGTTGTTTGTTGACATCATCAATGCACGAGCTTCAAGCTGCGCTTCAATCGTTAGCGGTACGTGTACCGCCATTTGGTCACCATCGAAGTCGGCGTTGTAGGCCGCACATACTAATGGATGCAAATGGATTGCTTTACCTTCGATAAGCACAGGTTCAAACGCTTGGATACCCAAACGGTGAAGTGTTGGTGCACGGTTAAGTAATACTGGATGTTCACGAATTACTTCGTCTAATACATCCCATACTTCCGGAACTTCACGCTCTACCATTTTCTTAGCAGCTTTGATTGTCGTAGCCATGCCGCGACGCTCTAATTTGCCATAGATAAATGGTTTGAATAGCTCAAGTGCCATCTTCTTAGGAAGACCACATTGGTGAAGCTTAAGTGTAGGACCAACTGTGATTACAGAACGGCCTGAATAATCTACACGCTTACCAAGTAAGTTCTGACGGAAACGACCTTGCTTACCCTTGATCATATCAGCAAGAGATTTAAGCGGACGCTTGTTAGAACCTGTAATTGCACGACCACGACGACCGTTATCAAGTAGCGCATCAACCGCTTCTTGTAACATACGTTTTTCGTTGCGTACGATAATATCTGGTGCAGCTAAATCTAGTAGACGTTTAAGACGGTTATTACGGTTAATAACACGACGGTAAAGGTCATTTAGATCAGAAGTCGCAAAACGGCCACCATCAAGTGGTACTAATGGACGTAGATCAGGTGGCAATACTGGAAGTACTGTCATGATCATCCACTCAGGGTTATTACCTGACTGGTGGAACGATTCCATTAATTTAAGACGTTTAGTGATCTTCTTACGCTTAGTTTCAGAGTTAATTGTTGGTAACTCTTCACGCATTTCAGCAATTAATTGCGCAAGATCGAGTTCACGAAGCAAGTCTAATACTGCTTCAGCACCCATCTTCGCTTCAAACTCATCACCGTGCTCTTCTAGTGCATCTAGGTATTCTTCTTCACCTAATAGCTGACTACGCTCAAGCGTCGTCATGCCAGGCTCAGTTACTACGAATGATTCGAAGTAAAGAACACGTTCAATATCACGAAGCGTCATATCAAGCATTAAGCCGATACGTGACGGTAATGATTTTAAAAACCATATATGTGCAACTGGGCTCGCAAGGTCGATGTGACCCATACGATCGCGACGCACTTTAGTGAGTGTTACTTCAACGCCACACTTTTCACAGATCACACCACGGTGTTTAAGACGCTTATATTTACCACATAAGCATTCATAATCTTTCACTGGACCGAAAATACGGGCACAGAATAAGCCATCGCGCTCAGGCTTGAAAGTACGGTAGTTAATAGTCTCAGGTTTCTTTACTTCACCGTATGACCATGAACGAACCATGTCTGGTGAAGCAAGACCAATGCGAATTGCATCGAATTCTTCGGTCTTATTTTGTTGCTTCAGAAACTTAAGTAAGTCTTTCACCTTAGCTCTCCTGTCGGAGTTAATCTTGAGGACGGATGATTTCGTCCCTACATTCTATTCGGCCGTAACAGATGCTGCAGGCTAGCTGCAGCATCTAATTGGCTTAATTTTCTTCCAACTCGATGTTGATACCCAGTGAGCGGATTTCTTTCAACAATACGTTGAACGATTCTGGCATACCTGGTTCCATTTTATGGTTACCATCAACGATGTTTTTATACATCTTAGTACGACCGTTCACGTCATCCGATTTCACTGTTAACATTTCTTGTAGAGTGTAAGCGGCACCGTATGCTTCTAGTGCCCATACTTCCATCTCACCGAAACGCTGGCCACCGAACTGTGCTTTACCACCCAGCGGCTGCTGAGTAACAAGGCTATAAGAACCAGTAGAACGCGCATGCATTTTGTCATCAACTAAGTGATTCAGTTTCAGCATGTACATGTAACCAACAGTTACTTGACGTTCAAACTGATCGCCAGTACGGCCATCATAAAGTGTAACCTGACCACTACGAGGGTAGCCAGCTAGCTCAAGCATGTCTTTGATTTCGCTTTCTTTCGCGCCATCAAATGCAGGAGTAGCGATTGGTAAACCACCTTTTAAGTTTTCAGCCAAACGACGAATTTCGTCATCTGTGAAGCTAGCAATGTCTACGAACTGGCGAGATTCACCAATTTCGTATGCTTGCTTGATGAATTCACGTAGCTCATGAAGCTCACGTTGTTCTTTCATCATTTCTTCAATACGCTCACCAATACCACGAGCAGCTAGACCCATATGTGTTTCAAGGATCTGACCGATGTTCATACGTGATGGTACACCCAGCGGGTTAAGTACGATATCAACAGTACGACCTTTATCATCGTATGGCATATCTTCTACTGGTACGATAGTCGAGATAACACCTTTGTTACCGTGACGACCCGCCATCTTATCACCCGGTTGGATACGACGTTTAACAGCAAGGTATACTTTAACAATCTTAAGTACGCCTGGTGCTAAGTCATCACCTTGAGTAATTTTACGACGTTTGTTTTCAAACTTCTTATCGTATTCAGCTTTAAGCTCATCATACTGGGCTGCTAGTTGCTCAAGTTCAGCTTGCTTGTCTTCTTCAGCAAGGCTTTGAGTAAGTAGTTTCTCAGCATTTAGTGATGCTAATCTGTCTTCGTCTTGACCGGCTGCAATAAGTAACTTACGAGCACGATCTAACACGCCTGCTTCAAGAATACGGAATTCTTCGTTAAAGTCTTTTTTCGCATCACGAAGTTGCATTTCTTCAACTTCTAGCGCGCGCTTGTCTTTTTCAACACCGTCACGGGTGAAAACTTGCACGTCAATTACAGTACCAGTTACAGAGTTTGGTACACGTAATGAGCTGTCTTTAACGTCAGACGCTTTCTCACCGAAGATAGCACGCAGTAGCTTCTCTTCAGGAGTTAATTGCGTTTCGCCTTTCGGAGTCACTTTACCTACTAGGATATCGCCGCCTTTAACTTCAGCACCGATATAAACAACGCCTGATTCATCAAGCTTGCCTAGTGCAGATTCACCCACATTCGGGATATCTGCTGTGATCTCTTCAGGACCTAACTTAGTATCACGGGCAACACACTGTAGTTCTTGAATGTGGATAGTCGTTAGACGATCTTCTTCAACTACGCGCTCTGATAGTAGGATTGAATCCTCGAAGTTATAACCGTTCCATGGCATGAATGCCACGCGCAAGTTTTGACCAAGGGCTAAGTCACCTAAGTCAGTCGAAGGACCATCTGCTAACACGTCACCACGAGTAACCGGTTCGCCAACCATACAAGTTGGTTTTTGGTTAATACATGTGTTTTGGTTAGAACGTGTGTATTTGGTTAAGTTGTAGATGTCGATGCCCGCTTCACCAGGGATGCGTTCTTCTTCATGTACATTAACAACGATGCGACTTGCGTCAGCATACATTACTTCACCACCACGTTTAGCAACAATCGTTACACCAGAATCTTTCGCTAGTGTTAACTCAATACCAGTACCTACTAACGGTTTGTCCGCTTTCAATGTTGGTACTGCTTGACGTTGCATGTTTGAACCCATCAATGCACGGTTAGCATCATCGTGTTCTAGGAACGGGATAAGTGCTGCCGCTACAGAGATCACCTGTTGTGGTGATACATCCATATATTGCTGGTCCATGCGACCCATAAAGGTAGATTCACCTTTGTGACGACATGGGATTAATTCATCAACAAACTCATTGGTTTCAGTTAAGTTTGAGTTCGCCTGTGCGATAACAAACTGACCTTCTTCAATGGCTGATAAGTAATCAACTTCATCAGTTACTACACCCTCTACCACTTTGCGGTAAGGTGTTTCTAAGAAACCATAGTCATTGGTACGTGCGTACGTAGACAATGAGTTAATTAGACCGATGTTTGGACCCTCAGGAGTCTCGATTGGACATACGCGACCATAGTGAGTTACGTGAACGTCACGTACTTCAAAGCCAGCGCGTTCACGTGTAAGACCACCCGGCCCTAATGCAGAAATACGACGTTTGTGCGTCACTTCTGATAGCGGGTTATTTTGGTCCATGAACTGTGATAACTGAGACGAACCAAAGAACTCTTTAACTGCTGCCGAAATAGGCTTAGCGTTAATAAGATCTTGTGGCATGATCGCATCTAGGTCACCTAAGCTTAAACGCTCACGTACCGCACGCTCTACACGTACTAAACCTACACGGAACTGATTCTCAGCCATTTCGCCAACACTACGAATACGACGGTTGCCTAAGTGGTCGATATCATCAACATCGCCTTGACCGTTACGAATAGAAATTAATACTTTCATAACAGACACGATGTCTTCTTTGCTTAATGTGCCTGGGCCTGTGTCAGTGTCATAACCAACACGGCTATTGAACTTCATACGACCTACAGTAGATAAGTCATAACGTTCTTCAGAGAAGAACAAGTTCTCAAATAAGGCTTCAGCCGCGTCTTTCGTCGGTGGCTCGCCTGGGCGCATCATGCGATAAATTTCTACTAGTGCTTCTAAGCGGTTAGTGCTTGAATCAATACGTAAAGTATCAGAAATATATGCACCGCTGTCCACTTCATTGATATATAGAGTATCAATTTTAGTGTGACCTGCTTTAACCAATTCAGCCATTAACTCTAAAGTTAATTCATCATTCGCGTTTGCAATCACTTCACCCGTTGACTCATCAACGTAGTTTCTAGCAATTACACGGCCAATGATATACTCATGGGGTACTTCTAAATGGCTAATGCCTTTTTTCTCAATGCTCTTGATATGACGCGCTGTTACACGACGGCCAGACTCAACGAACACTTCACCGTCTTCACTTTTTATATCAAAGGCAGCGGTTTCACCACGTAAACGTGATGGCACAAGTTCCATAAGAACTTTACCGTCAGTTACTTCAAACGCAGTGGTTTCGAAGAAGATGTTTAAGATCTCTTCTGTCGTGTACTCAAGTGCACGCAACATGATTGACGCCGGTAATTTACGACGACGGTCAATACGTACATATAAGTTATCTTTTGCATCAAACTCAAAATCTAACCATGAACCACGGTATGGGATAACACGTGCGTTATAAAGCACTTTACCTGATGAGTGAGTTTTACCGCGGTCGTTATCAAAGAATACACCAGGGCTACGGTGTAGCTGAGAAACGATAACACGCTCTGTACCATTGATTACAAAAGTACCGGTATCGGTCATGAGCGGAATTTCGCCCATGTAAACTTCTTGCTCTTTAATGTCTTTAACTGTGCCTGGAGCTTCTTTATCCATCACCACAAGGCGTAGTTTCACGCGAAGTGGAGCAGAATAAGTCACACCGCGAATTTGACATTCTTTTACATCGAATACTGGCTCACCAATACGATAACTTACGTATTGAAGCTCAGAATTTCCCGAGTAGCTTTTGATTGGGAACACAGAACGGAAGGCAGCTTCCAAACCATGATCGCCATCAGCGTCCGGCACTAAGAATTTTTTAAACGATTCTAACTGCGTTGACAGTAAGAAAGGTATATCCAAAACTTGTGGACGTTTACCAAAATCCTTACGGATACGTTTCTTTTCAGAATAAGAGTAAGCCATGGGGTTCCTCAGCTTGCTGATCTTTGACCCGACCTGTTCTTGTAAGAACAGACTTAACTGGCATCTAAGCCAAGATTGTACAACATTTAATTGTTGTTCCAATTAGCTCCCACTTTAACACTAGCAAACTATAAAGCGTTGAAAGTAAAGAGAAAATTAGATTTTATTTGAGCTATAGGAATACATCGCTCTATAGCGCAAAAAGGCCGGTGATTAAATAATCACCAGCCCTTGCCTGATTTCTCAGACAGCGAACTTAGCAAAAGCTAAATTACTTAACCTCAACTTCAGCACCAGCTTCAGTAAGGTCTTTAGCAAGAGCTTCAGCTTCTTCTTTAGATACACCTTCTTTAACAGGTGTAGGAGCAGCTTCAACAAGAGCTTTCGCTTCTTTAAGGCCTAGGCCAGTTGCGCTACGAACAGCTTTGATTGCCGCAACTTTATTAGCGCCAGCGCCAGTAAGGATTACGTCAAATTCTGTTTTCTCTTCAGCAGCTTCAGCAGCAGGACCTGCTACCATAGCAGCTGCAGCAGTTACGCCGAATTTTTCTTCCATTGCTTCAACAAGAGCAACAACGTCCATTACTGACATTTCAGCAATTGCGTCAAGGATTTGGTCTTTAGTTACAGACATTACAAATTTCCTAATAATTAACGGACTCTAGGTCCAAAAAAATTTTACACCGAAAGATTGATTAAACAGCTTAAAATTAAGCAGCTTGCTCTTCTTTCTGTACACGTACTGCTTCAATTGTTTTACACAATTTGCCAGCAGACGCTTCTTTCATAGCGCTCATTAAGCGTGCAACAGCTTCGTCGTATGTAGGTAATGTAGCAAGCATTGCTGCATCAACAACATTTCCTTCAAAAGCGGCCGTTTTAAGCTCAAATTTCTCGTTCTTCTTTGCAAAAGCAGAAAAGATACGCGCAGCAGCACCTGGGTGCTCTGATGAGAAAGCGATTAAGCTTGGACCAACAAATGAATCAGAAAGGCACTCAAACTGTGTTCCTTCAAGAGCACGTTTTGCTAAAGTGTTACGGACAACTTTCATCCAAACACCATTTGCACGAGCTTCTTTACGAAGGGCAGTGATTGCGCCAACTGTTACACCACGAGAATCTGCAACAACTGCAGATAGAGCACCATTGGCTGCTTCGTTGACTTCAGCAACAATTGCTTTTTTGCCTTGAAGATTTAAAGCCATGGGTGTTACTCCTGGTTTAATGGGTTACCGTACATCGGCTTCCCTGTTCTACTCTTCCCTACCAAACAAGATAGAGATGCTTTTTACGGCGAGAGCCAGAAGATTAGGAAAAATCTATCTGGGGATTCACACCGTCTACGTAGGTGAATATTAAGGCCGAAGCCACCTACGGTCTTGGACGGAAGCCCAATTTATCGTTTTGCCCGAAGGCGCACCGAAATTATGGACTTCAACCCGAATTCTTTACTTGTTGAGAAAACAAAATTTCTCAACAAAATGGCGCAAAATTATAGTATAAATTTCACGCCATGTAAACACTCAATTAAACAACAGTTGTTGTTAAAGTGCTTTGGTCAACAGAAACACCTGCGCCCATTGTTGTAGAGATGGTTACTTTCTTAACGTAAACACCTTTTGCTTGTGAAGGCTTAGCCTTCTTAAGCGCAACAATTAGCGACTCAAGGTTTTGTTGAAGTTGCTCAACTGTGAAATCAACCTTACCAATAGTAGTATGGATGATACCATTTTTGTCATTGCGGTAACGCACTTGACCAGCTTTAGCATTTTTAACTGCTTCTGCAACGTTAGGTGTTACAGTACCAGTTTTAGGGTTTGGCATTAGACCACGTGGGCCTAAGATTTGACCTAGTTGACCAACAACACGCATAGCGTCTGGTGATGCAACAACAACGTCAAAGTTCATCTCGCCTTTCTTAACTAGCTCAGCAAGATCTTCCATACCTACTAGTTCAGCACCAGCTTCTTTCGCAGCTTCTGCGTTAGCGCCTTGTGTGAACACTGCAACGCGAACGTCACGACCAGTACCGTTAGGTAGTACAGTTGCACCACGAACGTTTTGGTCAGATTTACGAGCATCGATACCAAGGTTAACAGCAACGTCAACACTTTCTACGAATTTAGCTGTCGCTAACTCTTTTAAAAGAGCAACTGCTTCGGTGATTTCGTAATCTTTAGTCGCTTCCACTTTTTCGCGGATAGTACGCATACGTTTAGTTAATTTAGCCATTATCTTAGTCCTCTACGTTCAAGCCCATCGCACGCGCAGAACCTGCGATAGTGCGAACCGCAGCTTCTAAATCAGAAGCTGTAAGGTCAGGTTTCTTTGTCTCAACGATTTCTTCAAGTTGAGCACGAGTTACTGTGCCTACTTTTTCAGTGTTAGGACGGCCTGAACCAGATTTGATACCTGCAGCTTTCTTAAGTAAGTAAGCAGCCGGTGGCGTTTTCATGTCGAACGTAAATGAACGGTCGCCGTAAACAGAGATCACTACAGGAACTGGAGCGCCTTTTTCGATAGATTCTGTACGTGCGTTGAACGCTTTACAGAATTCCATGATGTTTACACCGTGTTGACCTAGTGCTGGACCTACTGGAGGACTAGGGTTAGCCATACCAGCAGCAACTTGTAGCTTGATTAGAGCTTCAACTTTCTTAGCCATTATAAATACCTCATTAGGTGGGTCTTAGCCTTGTGCGCGCGAGGACGCGTACTCTAGCGGCTTCCCAGTTTAAAAATTGGTTTCTCACTTTTCTGTATACAAACCAAGAAATGCTTACTTTGAATACAAAAAGGCCGCTGATTATAAGTTAATCAGCGGCCTTTTTCAAGCTTTATACCAAACAATATATTTTTTGGTATAAATCAGTTAATTTGTTTATCTATCTTGCTCAACTTGACCAAATTCAAGTTCAACAGGAGTAGAACGACCAAAGATAAGTACCGATACTTTTACGCGGCTCTTTTCATAGTCAACAGCTTCAACCACACCACTGAAATCAGCAAATGGGCCGTCAACAACACGCACCACTTCACCTGGTTCAAATAACGTTGCAGGCTTAGGCGCTTCAGCGTTTTCTTGTAAGCGGTTAAGAATGCGATCAGCTTCTTTAGCGCTAATTGGTGCTGGACGATCAGACGTACCACCGATAAAGCCCATAACACGCGCGGTGCTATTTACTAAGTGCCAGCTTTTATCGTTCATATCCATTTGGATAAGTACATAACCAGGGAAGAACTTGCGCTCAGATTTACGCTTTTGACCAGCGCGCATCTCAACCACTTCTTCAGTAGGTACTAATACTTCACCAAAGCTATCTTCCAAACCTTCGATCTTGATATGCTCAAGAATAGTTTGTGCAACACGCTTCTCATAACCTGAGAAAGCCTGTACTACGTACCAACGTAGTTTCTTTTCGTTGTTCTCATCCGACATGGGATCAGATCTCCAATCCAGTTAAAAAGCCTACTGCGCGGAATAAAATGCCATCTAATCCCCAAAGGATAAGTGCCATAATCGCAGTTGCAACCATTACAATAAATGTCGTATGGGTAGTTTCTTGGCGCGTAGGCCACACTACTTTACGTACTTCGATGCGTGCTTCTTTTGCAAAAGCAAGGAAGGTACGCCCTTTTTCAGTTTGTGATGCAATCCCCAAACCAGCGGCAACAGCAACAACAACACCAATAGCACGTAATAACACAGACTGATCTGCGTACATATAGTTACCAACTACTGCGCCTGCAAGTAGCGCAATTGCCACAAGCCACTTTACTGAATCCATCGCACTTGATGGAGTTTCTACATTCGTGCTCATAATATTATTACCTTAACTACAGACACAACAACCCTACACTATGGCAGGGTTAATCCATTAAAATCCAAACTTAAAAACAGACTTATTTAAACCGATTTTTAACCTCAGACTTTACCCACAAACAGGATAAAATGGCAGGGGCGGAGAGACTCGAACTCCCAACCATCGGTTTTGGAGACCGCTGTTCTACCAATTGGAACTACGCCCCTGCAAAGTGGATGCCTATTATACTTACGCAATTCATTAACACAAGTGTAAAAGATGCCCATAAGTCAAAATCTCATCACTAGATTGAAAAATCCATCTTAACATTGATTAAAAAGCAGTTTATGATTGTTTCAATTCAAGGGATATTACTACGCACGAGGAAGCACGTGCTAACAATAAAAACAACTATCTATCCGGCCATTATTGGTTTTTTATGGCTATTTCATAACAGCGCGCTGGCACTGTCTTTACATTTAGACTCCTTCTCTAATGAACAGGGGTTAACGCAAAACTCTGTCACTTGCAGCATAACTGATCGCCGTGGTTTTCATTGGTTCGCCACCCAAGGTGGGCTCAACCGTTTTGATGGTTATGAATTTAAACGCTTTAAGTCTCATCCAACCCAGCCAAGTCTATCGAGTAATTGGATCACCGACTGTGTTACCACTGACAATAATCTGCTGTGGTTTTCTACAGCTACACAAGGGCTAAACGCCCTAAATACAGAAACCGGTATATTCACTCATTTTAACCGTAACAGTCCATTAGCGATTAAAGATAACCGCATTTGGTCAATGCTTACTGATCAACACAATAATTTATGGTTAGGCCATGAAGATGGTAACTTAACTCGCCTAAATGTAGCCGAGCATGAAACTGCCTACTTTACCTACTCGCCAAACACCCAAGGTAGTATTATTTTTCAGGATATGGTGATTGATGCTAAGCAAAATTTATGGCTGGCCAGTAATGAAGGATTAATAAAATTTGATACAAAAACAGCTAAATTTAGCCACTTTTCAGCAAGTAAAAAGCAACTATGGCGCCTAAAACTCACGCCACAAGGGCAGCTACTGATTGCCAGTAAAACAGGGCTTAGTGTCTTTGATTTAGAAAGTGAACAGTTTAATGATATAAAACAACTAGATGGTATATGGATAAGCGATATTTTAATCGATAATAACGAGCATCTTTGGCTTAGCAGCTACGGCCAAGGCTTATATTATAATCCCAACTATCAAACAACTCTGACAAGCTTTAGCCAATTTAAACACCTTCCACAGCAACGTCATGGGCTTGTTAATGATTACTTACTGTCTTTGTATCAAGACCTGCAAGGTATTCTGTGGATAGGCACTGATGGTTATGGGTTACAACGCTACGATATGCGCCAAAATCAATTTAATCATCAACAACACAGCGATGACCCTAACAGTATTAGCCATGATTTTATCCGGGCCTTACTTAAAGATTCGCAAGGGCAATTATGGGTCGGTACTCGCAACGGGTTAAATAGACAAACAAAAGATGGCTTTGTGCGCTATCACGTCGATACCAGCAACCTTACCAACAACAATATATTCAGCCTTTATGAAGATAGCCAACAGCGTATTTGGATTGGCACCTATGGTGGCGGTTTATTGCGTTATAACCGCGAAAGCGATGACTTTACATCATTCACAGTGCAAAGCCACCAGCTCAGCAGCAATAACATTTATGCGCTCACCAGCGATCGGAACGGCAACTTATGGTTGGGAAGCAATCAAGGTTTAAGTCTGTTTAACCCCGATAACTTGACCATTGAGCATTTTAAGCACTCGGAACAACACAATAGTATATCGAACAACACCGTATTTAGCCTCGTTTACGATAACGTTGCTAATGCAATTTGGGCTGGTACTCGAGTTGGCTTAAATAAACTCACCCTCAACAACAATGAATTTAGCCATTATCAAGCCGATCAAACAAACCCAAATAGCTTAAGTCATAACATGGTTACCGCCCTTCATCTGCAAGATGACAATACACTGTGGGTGGGTACTTTTGGAGGCTTAAATAAACTGAATAAAACAACGGCAGAGATAACCCGAATCACCGAGCATGATGGCCTGCTAAACGATAATATTTTTGCCATTAAACAGGATGCCAAAGGTTACCTGTGGCTGGCAAGCAACCAAGGTTTAACACGTTATCAGCCCAGCTCTGAAAATATGCAGCATTTTTTACCCCGTGATGGCGTGCAACATAATTCATTTATTCTCGGCGCGGCTTATCAAGCGCAGAACGGTGAACTATTTTTTGGCGGGATCAACGGCTTTAATCAATTTGATCCGCTTAAGCTACAGCTGGCAGCTACAACTCCAGAGCCTGTGTTAGTCGAATTACTAATTAACAATCAAGCGATAGCCACTGCCCCATACACTAAGCACGAGACTCAAGCTGCGAAATTAATTAGCTATATACAAACACTCTCCTTTAACAAAGGTGTCGGCGTGATAGGCTTTAAGTTCTCAGCATTAAATAGCCCGTCGGCACCTCAACAATATCAATATGGATACAAACTCGCTGGTTTTGATAAGCAATTTCTATATACCAACGCACAACAACGACAAATAAACTACCCGCAACTGCCCGCAGGCGACTATCAGCTGCAACTAAAAGTAAAAGATCAGTATGGCCAGTGGAGTAATGCTAAAGCTATGCTCGATTTCACGGTGGTGCCGCCGTGGTGGCAAAGTCGCCTTGCCTATGCCGGTTATGTTCTTCTCACTGGGGTTATTATTTGGCTTATTGCGGCCTCGCTATACCGCGCTAAGCTGGCCGAACAAACAAGTAATCAAGCCCGTGAACTGAATCGCTTAAAAAGTCAATTTTTAGATAATATTAGCCATGAATTAAAAACGCCTCTGAGTTTAATACTCGCGCCACTTGAAAGCTTGCAGCTAAACCATAAAGATCAAGCTAGCCAAAAACAATTATCGATGATCAAACGCAATAGCCTACGTTTGCTGACCTTAATAAATCAACTATTACAGCTAAGCCAACGCCCCAGCTGCGCTATACATTACGTTTCGCCCTATCCTTTAGCACCATTTATAAAGCAGCTGGTTGCTGACTTCACGGTGCTGTTTGAACAAAAAGGTATTCACGTAACAATGACAGATCTCAGCCAAGGCTCTTGCTGCATAGCCCTTGAGCCAGAACATGCAACGTCAATTATTACCAACTTAGTTAGTAATGCCCTCAAATATACCCACTCAGGCGGTCAAGTTGAGATTAGCTTATCAGTGCATAATAACATGGCTCATATCGCGATTGTTGACACCGGTATTGGCATCGAAAAACACCAACAAGGCATTATTTTTGAACGCTTTACGCGTGTTGCAGCACAAAATCAAAACGGCAGTGGAATTGGCCTTGCTTTAGTTAAACAATTGCTAGAGCAATACGGCGGGCAGATTTCACTAACAAGTGAAGTAGGTAAAGGCAGTTGTTTTACTGTATCTCTGCCTTTGACTGAAGCAGAGCATGGCGCAACTTCGCTAGCAGCACCAGTAAATGAAGCAACCCGCCCCAGCAATTCGCAAAAGCTACTGATTGTTGAAGATAACGACGAAATGCGCGAACTACTGCTGACTTTGTTTGCTACTGAGTACCACTGCTTAAGTGCTATTAACGGCGAACAAGGCTTAGCCATCTGCCAAACAGAAATGCCAGATCTAGTGATCAGCGATGTGATGATGCCTTGCATGGACGGTTATCAATTACTTAATGCGCTACGCACAAATAACATTACCAGCCATATACCGGTGTTATTATTGTCAGCAAAAGCCGATACACAAAGCAGACTAAAAGGCCTTGATTTACTAGCAGATGATTTTTTAAGTAAACCATTTGAGCCGCAATTACTGCTCAGTAGAGTACAAGGGTTACTGAGTATTCGTGCAGTCCTTAATCGGCACTTAGCAAAGCAGCTTGCGGCTCATGCTCCGCCGCTGGTACTCGATCCGCAGCTTACACAAAGTAAAGATTACCAATTTACCGAACGCCTGAAAAACATCATCCGTGATAACTATCACAACGAAGCGTTTAGTATTGAAGAATTCGCTGCAGGATTATATTTAAGCCCACGTGCCTTACAACTGAAAATGAAAGCACTCTACAATTTAACTCCCAGTGATTATATTCGTAATACTCGTTTAGAGTATGCTGAAAAGTTACTTAGCGACAGCGATCTGAGCATAGGTTTAATTGCTGAAAAAGTCGGCTTTAGCTCACAAAGTTACTTTGCTCGCTGCTTTAAGGCAAAGCATAACGTTTCGCCTAAGCAGTTTAGAGAAAAAACCAATCTGAATGCAAAAACTTCGCCTGTGTGACCAAAGTGTTCGCCTCAGTACTATTTTTAACTTTATGATTTTTTTAAATTAACTTTAAAACAATTTGTAGAATAAAAACCTTCACTGTTTCTATTTGGCACATTAATTAAGGAAAATCATATGCTCACAACAACTAAAAAAGTACTGTTGGCAACCCTCGTTGCTAGCAGTCTTAGCGCTTGCCAAAGTACCTCGACCAAGGTCACTTCAAACCAAGATTCACCAAACATTAATGAAGTCGCCCAACAACAATATAATGGTCCAAAAGCGCGTATTGCCGTGGCACGCTTTACCGATAAATCGAATGACTCTCATTGGTGGCGAAAAGAAATAGGTGAAGGCATGGCCGACCAACTCACCACAGCTTTGGTAGGCACCAATCGCTTTATCGTACTTGAACGCCAAGCGTTAGATGCAGTGTTATCTGAGCAAGATCTAGCGGCTTCGGGTCGTGTTAGCGCAGCATCAGGGGCAGCTTACGGTGAAATTGAAGGAGCCGAAATAGTTGTGGTAGCAGCGGTAACTGAATTTGATGACGACAGCTCAGGTGCCAGTGTTGGTACTGGCGGTTTTATAGGTGATGTGTTTAGCTCAGTATCGGCAGGTTTTTCAGGCTCGCATATGGCGATTGATTTACGCCTTATCGATACTCGCACCTCACGTATTTTAGCAGCCACCAGCGTCGAAGGAGGTAGCAAAGATTTTGATTTTACCAGTGCGGCAACTAATTTTGGTGGTGCATTGGTCGGTGGTAATTTAAGTGGCTGGTCAAACACCCCTAAAGAAAAAGCGCTCCGCGAAGTGATAATCAAAGCTGTAGAGTTTTTACAAACTAAAGTCCCTGCCACTTACTATCGCTATAACAGTAATAATACCCTTGCACCTGGATACACAGCACCACCACCGCTTACGACCACGGCTGCCAAGTCAAAAGCCGTTGCTCCAGTAGCAAAAGTCGATGTTCCTACACATAGAATGCCGCATTATGAAAAGATGGATTTAGCCATGTCTCGCATGAATCTAGTCTGTTTAGGTTATTTAAAAAACCAACCCGATTATGAAGAATTTGAAACTGAAGATGTTAAGTACGATCGTCAAACAGTTATCGCACTGCGCGAATACCAACAAGAGAAACAATTAAAAGTGTCGGGACTTGCAGACGAAGCAACCAAAAAGTCACTCGATGAAAGTCAATGTATTGCTAAAACCAATAAGTCAGGGCTTGAGAGCTTAGGTAGTATGTTTAAAATTAACTAACCAAAGATCAAGTTATTTAGCAGCCAGTTTATTCTTGGCTGCTATACCATCTAAATACTTAGAACAGCTGTAACAGCTCGCCCTGATAAAAATCACAAAGCAACCAAATTTGTTGAAAAGGATGGGTAAGCGGTATCGTTATATTCTGTAACTCAGGGTCAAAATCCGCTTTATGCCAAATGGTGCTGGCGTTACGAATAAGCAGCCATGTTTGCTCTGATTGATAATGCTTTTTTCCTTTTTGTTCTAATAACCGCTGCAGTGCACAGTGCAGCCGCTGCTCACTTGGTTGCATTGCCATATCAGCAAGATCTCGTTGCATGCTTATAGATAAAGGCCTGCCGAGTACTGCCATGGCTTCGGTTTCGCTGGCATATAAATGTGCTATTTCAATATCAAGCTTCTGTTCATTACGATAACAACTGATATCTGGTTTACTCGGCTGATTATGCCAAATATGGCGCATTGGAATACCAAAGCGATGTTCATAGCAACGCAAGAACAACTTGCCTGCATCATGCTCAAGTTGTAATTTTTCTTGCTCACTATGACGCGTCATTAAGTACCGCATATACATCAGCTAACAGGCTTGATGCACCAAATCTAAATGTTGACGGATTCAAATAACTTTCTCCCATAATATCAGTCGCTAGCTGTAAGTAATTACTTGCATCCATAACCGTTTTCACGCCACCTGCAGCTTTAAAACCGACTACACGCGGCGACTTTTTAATCGTACTTAACATCACTTCGGTTGCTTCAAGAGTGGCATTTGTAGCTACTTTGCCGGTGCTGGTTTTAACAAAGTCAGCACCACCGGCAATTGCTATTTCTGTCGCCAGTGTTATCAACTGCGCTGTTTTTAGTGCGCCGGATTCTATAATTACTTTTAATTGTACGTGTTCAGGACAACACTCTTTACTGGCACGCACATATTCTAGTGCTGTGGCTTCGTCCCCCGCGATTAAGGCTTGATACGGTAACACCAAATCAATTTCATCTGCGCCACGCTCTATTGCGATTAATGTTTCATTAATTACTTCACTTAGCTCACTGTTGCCTGAGGGAAAGTTAGTTACTGTGGCGACTTTTACATAACTAAGCTCGCGCTCAGCTAAAGCAAGCTTGGCGTCATCAACAAACTCACTATAAACACACACTGCAGCCGGAATACCTAGGTTGGGCTTAATACTAGCCACCAAGGCCTGTATTGTTGCCGCGCTATCATTACTATTTAAACTGGTTAAATCCATTAATTGCACGGCCAATGCCGCATCAGTTAGTTGCGTTGTCATAAATCCACCAAGTAAGTTCATGTATTAGCAATAGTACCAAATTTAACTATTCTCGCTATAGCTAATAACCAAACACTCTAAGCTCGATATATAGTCATTATAGTACTTGTAACTCGGCGCAATCCCCTGTTAACTAAGGCTTAAGCCAAATCGGACAACCCTATATAACTTTTAGTTATATTAACTGGGTTTTAATTATTTTTTACTTAGCTTACGCCACTATATTCTGAGTTTCTGAAAAGCATCTTTGCTGTAATTTTTTCCAAGGGTCTACACATGCAATATTTACCTATCTTTACCAAGCTCGACAATAAACCTGTATTGGTTGTTGGCGGTGGAGAGGTTGCGTTACGTAAGTGCCGTGCATTTTTGAAAGCTCGCGCTGATGTCACTTTAGTAGCACCTTGGTTTTGTGATGAATTAAAAGAGCATGCACAAAATAATGATGTCACTCTAATTGACGCTTTTTTTGACGAATCACACCTTGATGGCAAAATGCTGGTCATTGCCGCAACCGACAATGATGACGTAAATAACAGCGTATTTGAACTAGCAAATGCACGAAATGTATTCGTTAACGTGGTGGATGACCAACCTAAATGCACCTTTATTTTTCCTTCAATTGTTGATCGTGACCCGATCACTATTGCAATTTCAAGTGCTGGCACAGCGCCGGTATTAGCACGGCGCTTACGCGAGAAGTTAGAAACGCTTATTCCACAACACATCGGCCCGCTTGCAAGTTTAGTTGGCAGCTTTCGCGACAAAGTAAAACAGCGCTTCACGAGTTTTGCTGATCGTCGCCAATTTTGGGAAGGCGTATTTGATTCATCTGTCGTCAGCAAAGTACAAACGGGTGATACAGCTGCCGCAAGCGTACAGCTTGAACAATTACTCGATAGCAAACTGGATCCTGAAGGTGAAGTATACGTAATTGGCGCAGGTCCAGGAGATCCAGAGTTATTAACACTGAAAGCACTGCAACTAATGCAACAAGCTGATGTGGTGGTGTATGACTTTCTAGTCTCTGACGAAATTATGGAGCTAGTACGCCGCGATGCTGATTTAATTTGTGTGGGTAAACGCTTAGGCGATCACAGTGTCGTGCAAGAAGATACTAACCAAATGCTAGTTGACCTTGCCAAGCAAGGTAAAAAAGTGTGCCGCATTAAAGGTGGCGACCCGTTTATTTATGGCCGTGGTGGTGAAGAAGTTCAAGTACTGGCAGCCAATAACGTAAATTACCAAATCGTCCCTGGCATAACTGCTGCCGCAGGTTGTAGCGCTTATGCGGGTATTCCGCTAACGCACCGTGACCATGCACAAGCCATACAGTTTGTAACTGGTCACTGTAAAAAAGACGGTCAAGAACTAGATTGGCAATCACTGGCAAAACCAAACCAAACTCTGGCTATTTATATGGGTGTAATTAAGTCTCCCCATATTCAAGCACAATTATTAAAACATGGTCGCGGTGCAGATACACCCGTGGCAATTATTGAAAACGGTACTCGCAAAAATCAACGCGTTGTAACCGGTAAATTAGGTGAGCTGGCCGATTTAATCGAGCGTCACAGCATTATTTCACCGGCATTATTAATTATTGGTGAAGTTGCTTCATTACATGAAGAACTTCATTGGTTTGGCACAAAAGCCCAAACTAGTAGCTTTGCACAACCGCTTACAGACGTGGCATAGCTTTAAACTATTTAGATTTTAACTTTTAATCATTTTAGTAGGACGACTAACAATGGCTTTAACTCACCTTCAGCAATTAGAAGCTGAAAGTATCAAAATCATGCGCGAAGTTGCTGCTGAGTTTGAGAACCCAGTTATGCTTTACTCAATCGGTAAAGATTCATCGGTACTTTTACATTTAGCGCGTAAAGCGTTTTACCCAGGTAAAATTCCGTTTCCACTGCTTCACGTTGATACCAACTGGAAGTTTAAAGAAATGATCGAATTTCGTGATCGCTTAGCAAAAGAGTACGGTTTTGACTTACTCGTCCACAAAAATCCTGAAGGCTTAGCGATTGATATCAGCCCATTTACTCATGGCTCTGGTAAGCATACCGATATCATGAAAACCCAAGGCTTAAAACAGGCGCTTGATAAATATGGCTTTGATGCCGCGTTTGGTGGTGCACGCCGCGACGAAGAAAAATCTCGCGCTAAAGAGCGTGTTTATTCATTCCGTGATAAACACCACAGATGGGATCCAAAAAACCAACGTCCAGAGCTTTGGAATACCTATAACAGTCAAGTTAACCCTGGCGAAAGCATCCGTGTATTCCCACTTTCTAACTGGACTGAACTTGATATTTGGCAATATATCTATCAAGAAAACATCGATATGGTTCCGCTTTACTTAGCCAAAGAGCGCCCTGTTGTAGAGCGTGATGGTACTTTGATCATGGTTGATGATGAGCGTATGCCGCTTAAAGAAGGCGAAGTACCCATGATGAAATCTGTTCGTTTTCGTACTTTAGGTTGTTACCCACTTACCGGTGCAGTGGAATCAACAGCCAGTACACTGACTGAGATTATCGAAGAAATGCTGCTATCTACGTCATCTGAACGTGAAGGTCGGGTAATTGACCACGATTCAGCAGGTTCAATGGAGAAGAAAAAACGTGAGGGCTATTTCTAATGTCTATTAATACTAGCGATACAATTAACGAAGTAAAAGCAATTGGCATCGACGCCTATCTTGCTCGCCAACAAGACAAAAGCCTATTGCGTATGCTGACCTGTGGTAGTGTGGATGACGGTAAATCAACCCTAATTGGCCGCCTACTGCACGACAGCCACCAAATTTATGAAGATCAGTTAGCAGCACTGCATAAAGATAACGAAAAAGTCGGTAATGCCGGTGAAGAGCTCGATTTAGCACTACTGGTTGACGGCTTACAAGCTGAGCGTGAGCAAGGCATAACTATTGATGTAGCGTACCGTTATTTTTCAACGGCTAAACGTAAATTCATTATTGCTGATACTCCAGGGCATGAGCAATACACCCGCAACATGGTAACCGGTGCATCAACCAGTGATGTAGCGATTATTCTTGTTGATGCGCGCTACGGTGTGCAAGTACAAACTAAGCGTCACAGCTTTATCTGTGATTCATTGGGTATTAAACAGTTTGTTGTTGCCGTGAATAAAATGGATATTGTTGATTTTGACGAAACCGTTTATGAGCGCATTAAAGCCGATTATTTAAAATTTGCCGAGCAACTTAACGTATCTAACATCAAGTTTGTGCCTATGTCGGCGCTTAAAGGCGATAACGTAGTAACACGCTCAGAGCACACACCATATTACACAGATAAACCACTGCTTGAGTTATTAGAAGACTCACCAGCAGCTGAAACAGACACTGGCTTTGAAGCGCGTTTCCCTGTGCAGTATGTAGTACGCCCTAACCTAAACTTCCGTGGTTTCCAAGGTACTTTGACCTCAGGAAAATTACGCGTTGGTGATGCTATTAAAGTATTGCCATCAGGTAAAACCTCAAGCATTAAAGAGATTGTCACCTTTGACGGCAACTTAGACACAGCCGAAGCTGGTCAAGCAATTACTTTAACGCTTAACACTGAAATTGATATTAGCCGAGGGGACGTGATCGTTCCTGCTGATTCAACAGCGACTGTAACTAACCAAGTACAAGCAAAGCTTGTGTGGATGCACGAAGCGCCGCTGGTACTGGGTAAAAGCTATAACTTTAAGCTAGGCAGTAAAAATACTTCGGCTATCGTGAAAAAGATTGATCACACCATTGATGTGAACACCCTTGAACACGGTAGCGCAAACAGCCTGCAGTTAAACGAAATCGCGATTGTTACCCTAGAATTGACCGAAACCATTTTGGCCGATGCTTATCACAACAATCACGAAACCGGTGCGTTTATTTTAATCGATCGTTTATCTAACTTAACTGTTGCGGCGGGTATGATTGAAAACGTGCTTGCTAAGCAACAACAAACGGGTAACTTTAGTGAGTTTGAAGTTGAATTTAATGCGTTAGTACGCAAGCACTTCCCACATTGGCAAGCGCTTGATATATCAAAGCTTAAATAACCAACTTTGCCTGTTAAGGACATATAAAGCATGTATCAACAGCTAGTATTAACAGGCATTATGCTAACTTTAGTCGGGTGCCTGTTTGGCACGCGGCTAAAGCCAGCATGGCTTTTTGTTGGCGCCATTGGCACCGCATATCTAGGCGGGTTAATCGACCTTGAAGATATGCTGATCAACTACGCCAATCCATCACTGATCACCTTAGTGTTATTAGTACTGGTTTCGATTGCGGTTGAAAAAACTACACTCGTACAAAAGCTTGCCCAGTCATTATCAAAAGGAAGTTTAACCAGCTCAGTCACTAAGCTCGGACTTTCTACAGCGTTTTTATCCTCATTTACCAATAATACAGCGGTTGTCGCATCGCTCATTACTGCCATAAAAGACAATCCAAACCATTCACCTTCAAAGCTACTATTACCGCTGTCGTATACTGCTATTTTAGGTGGCACAATTACCTTAATTGGTACTTCAACAAATTTAATCGTCAATGGTTTTGCCGTTGATGCAGGCATGGCACCGCTAGGCTTTTTCGACTTTACCATAGTCGGGTTAGGCGCATTAAGTGTGGGCCTGATCACTATTTTAGTGATGCTAAAATATTTGCCAGACAACGGCAAAAACGATCAAGAAGTGGTGCCTTTTTATCTCGAAGGTAAAATAGAAGAAGGCTCAAAACTAATTGGTAAAAGCGTAGAAGAAAATGGCCTGCGCGAACTTAAAGACTTATTCCTAGCGGAAATTATTCGCGGCGATAAACGCATTTGTGCAGTGACCCCGCAACAAGTGATTAAAGCGGGCGATGTATTGCTGTTTGTCGGTGACATCAAATCAGTGCCACTGCTAACGCGCTTTGACGGGCTAAAAATAGTTCACGATAAACATCAAAAAGATGTTGAGCACCTCGTTGAAGTTGTTGTCAGCCAATCATCTAAATTTATAGGAAAAACAGTTAAAGAAGCGCGTTTTCGTGAACAGTTTCATGCCGCTGTTATCGCTATTCGTCGCGGCCATGACCGCTTACAAGGTGGCCTTGGTAAAGTGCAGCTGCAAGCGGGAGACTCACTGATCCTCGCACCAGGTAAAGACTTTTATAGTCTGCCTAATTTAAAACGCGAATTTGTGTATATTTCCGGGCTTGATTTACAAACTCACTTAGCGCCCAAGCAATCTAACTTAGTATTAGCGAGCTTTGCAACGGTACTTGGGCTGAGTATTATTGGCTATGTACCACTGGTAAAAGGCTTATTAGTATTGCTGATTGGCTTAATGCTCACGGGAACGATAAAGCTGAGCGAAGTAAAACGCCGTTTTCCTATTGAATTACTTGCTGTAGTTGGTAGCGCCATTGGCCTTGCTAAACTGATGATAGGCACCGGCCTAGCTGGACAAATATCTGCAGCATTGTTTTATGTACTCGGTGATTTTGGCCCCTATGGCGCGTTTATCGCGATTTTTGTAATGACAGTAATGTTCACCGAACTTATCACCAATAACGCCGCAGCGGCACTATCATTCCCTGTCGCTTATGCATTAGCAATGGGCTTTAATGTTGACCCGCTGCCGTTTATTATGGCGGTCGCCTTTGGTGCATCTGCAAGCTTTATATCACCATTTGGTTATCAAACTAACCTGATGGTTTATAGCGCCGGCAATTATCGTTTAAAAGACTATGTATTAATGGGTTTACCGCTTTCTATTATTTATTCAATAACGGTATTAACCCTGATCCCGCTGGTATTTCCATTTTAAGCCAGCGCTTACTCATAAGAGAGTTTTATAATGGATGAGAACATTGTTTGGCATAACTATGCCATTACTAAAGCACAACGTAGCGAACACAAAAGCCATAAACCGGCTATTTTATGGTTCACTGGTTTTTCCGGCTCAGGTAAAAGCACCGTAGCAAACGCCCTTGAAAGCGCACTCAATCAACAAGGTATTCACACCTACCTGCTAGATGGCGACAATGTACGCCACGGCTTGTGTAAAGATTTAGGCTTTAGCGACGAAGACCGTATCGAAAATATTCGCCGCGTTGGTGAAACCGCTAAACTAATGGTCGATGCTGGATTATTGGTACTCACCGCATTTATTTCCCCATTTCGCGCTGAACGCGATATGGTAAGAAACTTAGTCGATGACGGTGAATTTATCGAAGTGTTTTTAGACACACCTCTGGACGTATGCGAGAGCCGCGATCCAAAAGGCTTATACAAAAAAGCCCGCGCAGGTGAAATAAAACACTTCACAGGTATAGATTCAGACTACCAAATACCCCATTCACCGGAAATAATCTTAGATACCAGTAAAAACACCCTAGACCAATCGGTGCAAGAGCTGATAGCGTATCTAAAACAACAGCAAATTATTAAAGGTTAAGTCATGAACCAAACGGAACTGCTCGAAGAAATACTGATCCTTGCCCGCCAAGCTGGCAGCGCTATTATGGGGATTTATGAAAAGGATTTTAACGTTGAGTACAAAGCTGATGAAAGCCCTGTAACCGACGCCGATCTTGCAGCTCACAAAGTGATTGCCAATGGCCTAGCCCACTTAACCCCAGAGATCCCAGTATTAAGTGAAGAAAGTGCCGATATCAGCTGGGATATCCGTCAAACGTGGACCCGCTATTGGCTGGTTGACCCAATCGACGGCACTAAAGAGTTTATTAAAAAGAACGGTGAGTTTACCGTTAACATCGCCTTGATTGAAAACGGCAAGCCTATCTTAGCGGTAGTAGATGCGCCTGCGCTAGGCGTGTCTTATCTGGCAGCAGAGGCAATCGGCGCATTTAAGGACCGCGGTGATGAGCGCATTGAGCTTAAAGTCACCACCAAAGCAAACAAAGGCCTTATCCGCGTAGTCGGCAGCCGCTCGCATCCATCACCGGATTTAGCAGAGTTTGTAAAACGCTTTGACGAGGTTGAAATGGTCTCAAAAGGCAGTTCACTAAAACTGTGCTTAGTCGCCGAAGGCAGCGCCGATATTTACCCACGCCTAGGCCCAACCTGTGAATGGGATACCGGTGCCGGCCATGCTATAGCCGAAATCGCCGGCGCAAAAGTCACTAAGCTTGATGGCAGCCCGCTTGTTTACAATACTAAGGATGAATATTTAAATCCGTATTTTGTAGTTTCAGCACTGGAAGAATAAACCAAGCTATAAGCCGTAAGTTTTAAGTGGTAAGTTTAAGGCCGACTCTTCACTCGTAGGAGTTGGCTTCAGCCACGAAAAATCCTGCTCTGCATTCTATTTGAAAAAACAATTTCACCACAGAGAACACCGAGGCGCTTCGCTACATAGAGGCTGAATCATAAGCTGTAGAGCTTTAAACGGTAAGTTTAAGCCCGACTCTTCACTCGTAGGAGTTGGCTTCAGCCACGAAAAACCTCGCTCGGTTTTTAATTTAAAGACAATTTCACCACAGAGCTCACCGAGGCGCTTCGCGCTACACAGAGGTTGTTTGTTTTTGTAGGTCGGGGTTTACCCCGTCACATTTTTCAGGCTAAAGCCAGAACCACAAAAGATTCCAAGCCATAAGCTTAAAGTGGTCCGTCATAAATACGACGCTTGTACTCGTTAATATAGAAAATTACGTACCAATTGGTTAAATGCATTCTCTTTATGAAGTAGTTTTTTGATACTTTCATTTAGTTTAGGAGCATTTGAAATACTTCTAAAATCAGCTTCATCAAACGAATTAACAAAATTCATTACATTTGTAATGTTACTCTCACCTAACAACCTAGGTAGTTTCAAACCGTCCAGTTGAAATGTATCCAACTCACTTCCCTGCTGTAAATATGATTTGAACAGGCCATAAGTAAATGTAGCTTCTACGCCACCTTCCTTTTTGATACCTCTTCGCAAGATACTATACAATTCAGATTCAAAGCCCATAGAACTCATTAATTCACGTAAAAAATTATTATACACAGATTCATTTTTACTCCATAACTGTTCAAATAGCGGATATAACCATTCAACAGTCATATTAAAAGCTATTATTTTAATAAGTGTCTCATTGATATCCCCCATAACTAAATATTCTGATTGCTTGCCTCTCTCCTGAGCAGTTAAATCAAAACCTATTGACTTTTGGTATTTATTTAAGTCATCAATACTAAACATCTCTTTGACACACATGAATCTTTCAAAACTGCATTGTTGGGTGGTGTTATAACTTAATATTTTAGTAACTATAGGTAGTAAATTATTAAAATCAGATTTCTTAATTTCAAAAAAAGAACGTATATCTTGTATTATTTCTTGGTCACTACATATATCTTTAGGAAGTGTTTCCAATACAAGCCTATCTAAATAACAAACATCTTCATATTTACGTACAACATATTGAAGGTAATTATTACTACCACTAAAAATTAGTTTTCTATGCTGCATTTCTATTTTTTCTAAAGTTTTTTTATCAGTTATTTTACCTTTTGATTTAAAAGCCTCAATCACATCTTTCTTCTCAGAAGAAGTGTCATACTCTAAGCTAAACATTACGTTGTAATATTCAAATATAAAGTTATCTTTATTAGTGTTGTCGTATTCACTAATTTTTTCGATGAATTCTGTAAGATCGAATCCTTGATAATATGGCGGATAGCTTTTATTTTGAAGGAGTTTATTAAATTTCTGTGGCGAGATTTCTTTTATAGTAATGCCCATTAATAGTGAGATAAAATTAACCTCCCCCATCAACCCAGTAGGTTGCCATATTTGAGATACTCTTCTTAGAATTTTTTTCAACTCTCTTAATGAAGTTATTTTCTTATCGACTAAAGCTACTGAATTATAAAAAGGTAGGTTACTCAATTCTTGTAAACGCCAGCTAGCAATAAGTGTAGAATCAATGAACTTGCTATCCTCTAAGATATAAAAATGCTTATTGTTTTTAGGTTGATGAGAATTAACAGCGACATCTAAAGAACTGATTATAAAATTAACTAAAATTGTTTTAGTATCAGATGATAAAATATCCTCTCTATAATCCGTTGCTTTTGAGATCACTTCAGCAGCAACTTCATTTTCATTACCCATCGCGATTATAAAGTTGATACGACTTAAATCTTTATTTTTAAGCCTATCCAATAGTGCCGCGATATCATTTAAACGTTTTTCGTTCTCATCGCCTGTACCACGATCTACGTCTTGTAAAGTGATCAGTAATTTGTGGTTGGTTACTTCAAGGACATCATTAAGTTTTTGAAAGCTTTGCTCGATATCAACAGGGCCTGCGAGTAACGTTGAAGCAAATTGAAAAAAGCTGCCGCCTGATTTTAGGGCTTCGGTATAATGTTTCGGTAACGCACGAAAGGCGCACATATCAATGTGCTGGCTGATATCATCAATAATATTGCTAAGTATCACATGCGCGACACTGCCACTGGCTGCGCCCCACGTTGATATATCGCTATAGATCCAATTAATCTTATTTTGTTGTTCTACTTTTAGCTTTTCTTCATCTGATAATCCAGCTTCTATTTTTTTAGGCTTTTTGAGCTCGTTTGCTATTGCTGCAACAATGCTGCTTTTTCCGCATCCAAATGGCCCACACAGTGCGATATGTTGCGCTCCCTTTCTCTCATACCCTTCTTTATCGCCACCTGTTTAGTCGCTCAGTGATGCGCTGTGCATAAACCTGTAAGTCCGGTTCTAGTTCCGTGGTGCTTTGAACAGGTAAATCGTCTTTAAACCATTTCTGGAAATGTTCTAAACTCTCAAACTTAAACTCTACTTTTTGTTTTGATTCAACTATCAATTCTTTGTTAGACACTCTTAGTTGCTCTGATAACAAATAAATAGACATGCCTAAGTAAGCCACTGCTATAAAGAAAAATACCCAAAATGCATGTTCTATCTCAACTAAGTTTATGGCTGAAAATAAATAAAATGCTGATACCGCGCACAGTGCAACAGAAAATATCGGTTTTTCCGTATACAGTTTAGTTTGATAGATAATAGTCGCTGCAGCAGCTAAAAAACTCAGTGACAGAAACTTGAAACTTACAAATGCATAAGCTGTCAGTTGTTCTTCTATTTCATTGTTAGTTACATACACATAAACAACAATGAAAAGTAAGCCAAATAATACACTTATCGTCACTGGCGGATATCGCCAGTTAAACCCCATACTGCGTTTGGCGTGGGAGATATAAAACTTATCAAGCATTAGCTTGATGCCAATGCCGGAAAGAAAAGCAAAACTATAGTGCAGTACAGAATTGGCGTATAAAATACTGCCCCAGCTTGCATAGGCTTGCCGTACAAAACTGACGTTACTTAAAAATACTGTAATTGCGGCCGCTGTAATTGCGCACAATAACAGTGATAACCAACGCTGGGCTGGAATAGGAAGAGACTGCGACAATTTAATATCCTTATAAGGAATCTAGTTTGCATTTCAAATAACTCAATCAGTGTATACCCTGTTGAATAAAAATAGAAACTCAGTATTTTTTATATATTGGTTACAATTTTCAGGTACAGTTTTTAGACAGTTTTTGCTAGGCTTTATATTTACGGAATTCAATAACAAGGAGTAATTAATGAGATGTCCTGAAATTGACGATTTGGAGTTTTCTGAGCGTGGCAAGCTAGCTGT
Organism: Pseudoalteromonas sp. SR44-5; assembly: GCF_014163675.1. Lineage (NCBI taxonomy): Bacteria > Pseudomonadati > Pseudomonadota > Gammaproteobacteria > Alteromonadales > Pseudoalteromonadaceae > Pseudoalteromonas > Pseudoalteromonas sp. SR44-5. The sequence goes on along the minus strand of NZ_JACJDT010000047.1, from coordinate 3,995 downwards.
AAAAGAAATAAGGCGAATAAAAGAAATTAATCAGTGGCTCAGTGCAACAATTACAGTTGGTACTTTTGCTAACATTTTTGCGGGTAATGGCATCATTAAAAGTCACTATAACCTCACTCAAACTGATTTTGATGCTTTTTCTACTGCACTAAAAAGCTCCCCAAGCATAGCTCGAAAAACCATAGAAACGATATCTGGTCTTCAAGCAATTAAAGCTAAAACATCTAAAGAAAGGCAGTTCTGGAAGGCTGTTTATAACGGTTGCGAGGCTGCAAAATGAATAATTTTATTGTTTTCGCTCTTGCTTTATTCAGTTCCTTTTTAACATATGCAAATATAGCCGAAAATAACCTCACTAGTTATTTAACGGTTGAATACCATAATTCAATAAAAGCATATGACACTAAACTTGAAAAATGTCAGCAAACAGCAATAGTTATAACTCCAGATGACGTTAAACATATTTCAGATGACTGGAATGTGCTTAGTAGTGTTTTATCTTATCATTATGCAAAGACGCAAGATTTATGCACACATGATGAGTTGCAGCGTTTCACATTGCTTTCAGCAAAATTGCAGGCCTTAAAAGATAGCGATAAAACCATGCTTGATAAGTACAACCAATTAATTATGGCAATCCCTTTAACTTTTGAGCGAACTAAAGCTGATTACTTTATTTTGCCTGAAGATATACGTGAACAATTTTCTAGCTTAGAAAAATTAAATAAGCCATTTAATTTAATGAAGACAATGGAAAACTTCGAGTAGCCAAGCCTTGATAAAATGAGCAAATAATTACATTGCTCATCGTAGGCTGAGTTGAGTATTACAACATTCAGCCTATTTGAACCAAAGAAAGCAGTAAAGCTTTAAGCGATAAGCTTGAACCATTCGATTGCTAAGTTATTTTATCAGCTCGTGCTACTTTTTCTGCATAAAAATAAGTTGATTGCATATCCAAAGGCTTACTCAATAGCCCGGTTTCTATATTGTTCAATACAGCTAGGTTTTTCTTTGCAGGTCCATAGTCTGGATCAAGTGCTAACGCTTGCTCAAAGTAATCTCGCGCTTGCATATAATCCTGTAACATTAAATAACAAATCCCCAAGTTCCCTTTAGCCTGCACATGCTTAGGCTGATTTGATGCAATCACTTTAAACAAGGGAATAGCTTTTTCATACTGCTCTGTTTGGAGAAATTCAAAGCCCCTATCGAAACGTTCTGAATCTTCAAGGTACTGTTCAATAGTAAAACCTGTCGGCAAGCCTTTTTCAACTAACTCAATAATTTCTTTAGACGCAGTAATAACGTCAGTCTCTTCTGGTGATGCATACTTCAATGCTGCAACATGGTGCTTAATAGATAAATCAACCTTTCCAGTTTTTTGATAACTAATCGCCAGGTTATAGTGAGCTAAAGCATATTCACCATTAACTGCTATGGATTTCAGCAAGTTTTGTATAGCTAAGTTATAATCACCTTTGAGTACAGCCATTATACCGACCCCATAATAGGTCAAGTAATGACGTGGGTACTTTTTAGCTGCTTTTTTCAGCAAGTACTTACCCTGTTTCGCATCGCCATTCTGCAAAAAATAAAATGCATCCTCTAAGATATCTTCGAGGTATAAGGTTGCTTTATCGACCATTTGATCTCCATTATTATTACTTTGGTTAAATAGAAGACCTAACCGTTGCAAGCCATCAATTTTAAGTTGTATTTAAAAATACTTCAACTGATGGATAAGCTCCTCAAAGAGCTTTAAGCTCGAAAAAGGCCACAGTATTGTATTAAAGATAATCACACCACAGCACGCCGAGGCGTTTTGCGCTGTACAGAGATTTGCTCTTCGTGTTCTTTTGTAGGTCGGGATTTATCCCGTCTCGTAAGCTCTACTGCGAGTAGGTAGTGGCTTTAGCCATTAATGAACTAAAAATCATTATCTCATATGTTCGCGACTGAAGTCGCTCCTACAGGTTTGGTATTGGTATTTTTATAAACCGGGATTTTTCCGTCATATTGTCAGGCAAAAACCTGACCTACCGCTGGGACAATAAACTATGAGCGCTAGCTTATAAACCTAAATTAACACCTGTAACATCAACAAAGCTCCTCAATATCAGCTATTGTGTTTTAACATTCTCAGTTTAATTGATTATAAAAAAGACCTAATGACGACTATTGAAAGTGCGATTGATTCAGCCTACCAAGCGCAAATTAAAAATCTCTATAATGCACTAAGCCAAGCTGTACTTGCAGCGAATGGCGATGCAGATGCGATTAGCGCTGCTGAAACAAGTTTCAAAAAAGGCCTAGCCTTTGCCGCTGATATTAGAGCCCGTGCCCTAGCTGCAATAGCATAAACTAAAAAGCCCTGTAAGTTTGTCACCTACAGGGCTTTTATTTAATCTAACTAAAGTCTCTAAAGCTACTTGCTAAGCAACAAAGCCATAAATCAAAGCAGCTACCGCTAATAAGCCTACCGCTAACACGAACAAGGTGCTAAAACGGCCACGGTATTTTTGTAATGCTGGAACTTTATAAACAGCAATCATTGGCATGATGAATAATATCATCGCAATAATCGGCCCTGATAGTTGATCCATCATATCTAAGATACTTGGGTTTTTAACAGCACAAAACCAAATAGCAAAGAACATGATAGCAACACCAATTTTGTCAGCGTTTTTCAGCGACAAACTTGTTTGTTTAGTAACAAGCCCATTAAAGCTTTCTCTTGCTCCTAAAAAATGACCTAAGAAAGATGAAGTGATAGCAATAAACGCGACTAGCGGGCCAAAGGTGGCAATAAATGAGTTGTCAGTAACATTAGCTAAGTATGATAACACGGATACATTTTGTGCTTTTGCTTGCAACATTTGCTCTGGTGTTAATGAAAGTACACACGAAAATACAAACAATAGAACGAACACTATCAGTAATAAACTGGTGCGCTTTAGAATCGCCTCGGACTTAGCTGTCGCTTGTTTACCATAATGACCTCGCTGTACGTTTACAAAGCTTGAGATCGCCGCTGCGTGGCTAAATGAGAACACTATAATAGGAATTGACAGCCATAACGTTTTACTAAAGCCTGCAAACTCAGGAAAGGCCATATTGGGTACTTGCCAGCTCGGAATTAAATACAACGATAAAAACAATAAAATACCGACTAACGGATACACTAAAATAGCAAAAGCACGCAACATTAGCCTTTCACCACCGAGCATCAAGCTGATCATACTGGCAACTAAAACTCCTGAAAGCAATACTCTAGAAGGTGCTTCCATACCTAATTGGTTTACTATAAAACTATCAACAGTATTGGTTAGGCCAACACCATAGATCAGTAAAATTGGAAATATTGATAAAAAATACAATAATGAAATTAATCTACCAGCATTCACACCAAAATGCTCTTCAACCACATCGGTAAAATCAGCATCTTTGTTCTTTGATGACAATACAAAACGCGCTAAACCACGGTGGGCTAAGAAAGTCATTGGAAACGCTAAACACGCTAAAATGATCAGCGGCCAAAAGCCACCAATACCAATATTAATTGGCAAAAACAAAATACCGGCACCGACGGCAGTACCAAAAAGACTCAACACCCATTGGGTATCATGAAAGTTCCATTTCGGTTTACTTGTTGTCACTGCGTCAAACTGCGCAGCATCAGTGGAAGAGTTCATGCACTTCACCTATTAGTATAATAATTTGGCAAGAGCATATAGAAATCAACACATTATTTCAGTTTTTGGCGACATAATTAACTAAATATTACAGCCTATTTTGTAATTACTGAGTTACTTACTGTCATGAATTTGAAACAGTCATAAAATCAAAATTCTTTAGCTGATAGAGGAAATAAATTTGCGAGTTTCGAGTTTCGAGTTTCGAGTTTCGAGTTTCGAGTTTCGAGTTTCGAGTTTTACAAAAATAAACTTTTCGCGCCCTATGTCAAACGTTCGCTAACTTTACTCTCGCTAACT
>NZ_JACJDT010000046.1:0-38537 GCF_014163675.1 Pseudoalteromonas sp. SR44-5 | reverse complement strand
GATCGGCAAAATCATTAAGAACACAAAAGTGATCATTATCGCGTAATTTTCGTGATCAAAGCTTAATGAGAATAAGCGATCAAAGTTAATGCCATTGGGTGATCAAAGCTGGTGAGAATATGCACTTGCATATGGACAAGAGGCTCCTTAACAAACTGAGGATACAATTGTTTAAAAATGCTTCTTAATAGAGGTAGTAACTGCTTTAGATCTTGGTCACTGTATCCACGAGTTGGCGTACTTTGAGTAGTACCTGTGTGTAAGTGTGTAGGCATCTTAATATTAGAATTAAGCTCAAGCCATTGAAATAAAGTTGAGAGGTCGGCCCGCAATCGACTAACTGTACTATCCTTTATTTCACCTCTTCTCTGACGTACTGATAGCGCTTCTAGCTCTTTCACAAAGGCTTTTTCGGATAGTGGTACTAGTTTTATTTCTTGGTTATCACAGAAAGAAAAGTGTTTTCTAGCTGCATTAAAGATATTCGCTTTAGTTGAAGGGGATGCATCTCTCCTTTCTATTATTGCAATAAACAAGTTCTGAGCGATTTCATCCCGCTCTAATGGCGTTGCGTTACCCGCTTTTATTTCATGTGTTTTTGGAATACCTAAATATCTAAAACGATTAAAGTCTAAGTTAGTTGATGCATTTGCTCCATTGATCATAGGTACACACAGGTGTTCAACCCAAGGAGATATTAAGCTTAAATGCCTATTCACTTTCTGCCTCCTTGAGTGCTTCATTCATAATACTATCTAGGATAGATATCTTTTCTCTTATAGCTTCCTTACGTTTTAAATAACGAAGGTATTTCCAAACGGTAGATTCATTTTTATGTCCCATCCATGACATCAATAGACTAAGCGCATCAGCTGGCTCAATTCCAGCTTCTAGGAGACTATGCAAACGATAAGTTGCATAACTACACCTTAAATCATGGAATTTGTAATCAAATGAAGTTCCTGAATTAATAATTTCACGTCTAAGTTCTGAAAACCGAGAGCTCAGGCTACCTGGTAGCTGGGGATTACCTTGCTGACTAATAAATAATGGCTCAAATTTTTTAGCTGCTAATAAAGCGCTTTGAATAGAGTTACTTAAAATAGGTTTTATCTCATCAGTTTGCTCATCAAGGCTTTTACATTTTGCCTGCAGCTTGTTGAGCCTATTTAATCTTCGTTCACTAATTGAATAGTCTATTAAATCCGATAACAGCTGCTCTGTAATTTCAATAATACGTGTTTTATTGAACTTTGTTGGGACACCGTTATTAGGGCCTATTGTGATCTCGTAGTGTGTGCGGGAACTAAGACGTTTTACAGCTTGGTTTAAGGCCATAAGAGTAAACCCTGCAGTTTCAGCTGCCCTAAGTCCACATTGAGCAGATAGTAAACAAATAAGGCGCATTTCTATTGAAGAAGAATTTAGAGATAAGCCGAGAGTCCTCAAATGTGTTTGAGAGAGTGGCTTTAAACTTCTTATATTTTTATTCGTAGAGTCTCTGGGCACTCGTATACGTAAATCTGTAGTTTGTATTAAAAACTTAGGCATCATGTGTGCGAGTACATCATCTCGTCGGGCTTGAACAAATTCAATTTCAAATGGTTTATGGTTCTCGCTGATTTCATAGTACTTTTCTCGTGCGGCCCATAAGTAGAACTGTATAATATGACTCATGTACGTACTTGCAGTTGAGTACGCAAGCTCTCCATTTGTAGCCTTTTCTAAAAGCTCATCATTTCTATACCTATAGGTTGGTTTTAACCCTTTTGCACGAGGAAAGTAATCCCAAGAGAGGTTTCTGGATTCTAGAAAACTCCAATAATGTTTTAGCGCCCGAGAGTATGAGCTTAAGTCTTCTAACCTTTTTGAAGATTTTAAATGTATGAACCAATTATTAACAGGCTCAATATATGAGTTTTTTTGATCATAAAGTGTTGGTATTGGGCCTAAGTTCAGGCCATCTTTAAATTCAATTGAATGTGCATCGAAGATGGCCTCACCACCTATACGCACATTATTTGATTCAAGAATGTATGCCATAGTTAGGCTCTTTTTTGGAGGTTGTGAAAAAACAATAACCATAGCTTCAAACTTAGTAACACTAATTTGAAAAAACCTGCCTGATTTTCATGTTGAGTATATGCCTGAAGAGTTAAATTTGAACTACCCATAAACTAGGAACACCTCGCTATAAAAAGAATGGCTTCGCAAAATATCAATTAATGTTGGTGATATTAATTCATTAATAATAATGCGTTAGCTATTTTTAGAGTTTTTATCGTACAGCTATTTATATAGCGTAATAGTAAATAATCAATACAAATTTATAGTGTTTATAGTTTTGGCTTGTTGTTTTTTTATACTCTTGCGGTTTCAATATATATTGTTATTAAATAAAGAATGAACTCAATTTTTTTAACATAAAAGATTAATCGTAGTTTTATTTTTAAAGTTGATGATACGGAATTTGTTTTTCTTGTGAAATCAAATGTAGAGAGGGCTTTGCGGCGATTCTTTCAGTCGTTTTTAAAATATACCTAAAATTACAATACGTTACTTTATTTTTTAATGAGGTTATTTATCACATTTTTCGAAGGTGGTGTGATTTTTATTTTTTTTAAGCATCTACAGTGTATGCGGTACTAGCGTTTAAATTTTAAAAAAACTTTAAACTATATCTATTGAAATCGTAGTATAACTTTTCACTTTTATTCAAAATAAAAAGTTTAAAAAGTGGTTAATTTTAGTTGGAATTTTATGCAAATACTTTCACAATTTATCTAATTTTTGGAAAGGCTAAATATGTAGGAGTGTGCAAATAGAAAGTTTCTAGTGATAAATGGTTAGATTATACATTGGTAATAGAGGGGAGTAAGAATACACGGAGTTTATTTTTGGTTAACATATCTCTCTATAGTGGCAATCTGAAAATATTGTATTTCGGGAAAAATCAATATTTTTATTTAAACAAAAATTATTTGATGAAATAAGCCCTAGAGACTTGAAAGCTTTTTAATAAATATGAGTTTTAAAAAAGGCCAGATATTCATCTGACCTATGTTTATTTCCAGAATAAGAAAGGTGTATAGGTGAAAACTCTACACTAACCCCTCATGGTAACAAACTCTTCTGAGCCAGTTGGGTGCAGTGCAACAACGGCATCAAAATCTGCTTTGGTTGCGCCCATTTTCATGGCCACGGCAAAGCCTTGGATCATTTCATCAACAGCAAAACCTAAGCCGTGTAAGCCTACAACTTTCTCGTCAGGGCCTGCGCACACTAGCATCATGTTACATGCTTGGCGGTGCTGAGTAACCGCAGTGTACATAGCAGCAAAGCTTGATTTATACACTTTTACGTTCTCGTTGCCGTACTGCGAAATTGCTTCTTGCTCAGTTAAACCAATGGTACCAATTGGCGGGTGGCTAAATACCACGGTAGGAACTAAGCTGTAATCCATTTTTAAATCATCTGGCAGGTCTTTATTGAACAAACGCTCTGATAAAGTACGGCCTGCTTTTACTGCAACAGGGGTAAGCTCTATACCGCCTTCGATGATATCACCCACAGCATAAACATTTTTAGCCGTGGTATTTTGGTACTCGTCTACCTTAACGTAACCGCCTTCGTTTACTTCAACACCCGCTGCGACTAAATTAATCTTATCAGTCGTCGGTGTACGGCCAATGGCCCAAATGACTTGATCAACATTTTGACTGTAGCCATTTTCAAAGTGGATAGTTAAGCTGCCATCGCTTTCTTTAACTACTTCTTTTGGTAAGCATTCGGTATGCAGCGTCGGGCCTTCTTTGGCCATAATATCAACAAGGGTGTCGATGATGTATGGGTCAAAGGTGCGCAGTGGTTTATTTTTACGAACAAATAAATGGGTTTCTGTACCTAGGCTATGTAGTACACCGGCAATCTCTACCGCGATATAACCGGCACCAACAACGGCAACGCGTTTTGGTTGTTCATTCAGCTCAAAAAAGCCATTTGAATCGATGCCGTGTTCAGCACCTGGGATATTTGGAATGCTAGGGCGACCGCCTACGGCCACTAAAATATGATCGGCGGTGTAGTGCTCGCCGTCTACTTCGACTGTTTTACTGTCAACAAATTTAGCAAAGCCTTTAATAACTGTTACGCCGTTTTTAGCAAGGCCATTATCGTAACCTTTATGAATGCGGCCAATATAGGCTTCACGGCTTTCTACTAGTTTACTCCAGTTGAATTCTTTTACTTCAACATTAAAGCCGTAATCAGGGGCGTATAAGTTAATTGCTTCAGCAACTTGAGCGCCATGCCACATTACTTTTTTTGGTACACAACCTACATTTACACAGGTTCCACCCATATGTTTTGCTTCAATTAGTGCCACTTTCGCGCCACGCATTGCTGCACGGTTAGCTGACGCTATCCCGCCGCTGCCGCCGCCAATCGCAATGTAATCAAAATGCTGAGCCATCTTTAGTCCTCAAGTTTATATAAAACGTATTTCTCTGATAATAACACATGGCAGACCCGTTAAAAGCCCCTTGTATTTCGAGACGTACGCCCCAACTTAAAAATCATATTCGAAACGATTTGAGAGCTAACATGAGCGATTTACAAAATAACCCACTAATAGGCCTTGAAGGCTTACCACCGTTTTCAAAAATTAAGCCAGAGCATGTTGTGCCGGCGCTAAAAGCGGGTATTAGCGAATGCCGCGCTAAAATAGACGAAGTGCTGGCTAATAAATCATTCACTTGGCAGGACTTAGTGTTACCTCTTGAAGAAGTTGACGATAAATTATCGCGAATGTTTTCTCCGGTATCGCATATGAACTCCGTAGTTAATAGCGATGAATTACGTGAAGCGTACGAACAATGTTTACCACTTATCTCAGAGTATTCAACCTTTGTTGGTCAACACCAAGGGTTGTATGAAGCCTACAACGCACTGCACAACAGCGATGAGTTTAAAACGTTAAGTACGGCTGAACAAAAAACTATTACTAATGCATTGCGTAGCTTTGAATTATCGGGCATCGCCTTGGCGCCTGAGCAGCAAAAGCGCTACGGCGAGATCAGCGCACGTTTATCAGAACTTGCGGCTAAATTTGGCAATAACGTGATGGATGCCACATTGGCTTGGCAAAAGCACATTACTGATGAAAGCGAACTCGCAGGTTTACCTGAGTCGGCGTTAGCGTTAGCGGCAGATACAGCAGCAAGCAAAGAATTAGATGGCTGGGTATTTACGTTAGATTTCCCGTCGTATTTACCTATTATGACCTATGCAGATAACCGTGAACTACGTGAAGAAACGTATACGGCATTTGTAACCCGTGCGTCTGATCAAGGACCTAACGCGGGCGAATTTGATAACTCAGCAATAATGAGCGAAGAACTCGCACTACGTCATGAAATAGCGCAACTATTAGGTTTTGCCAGTTATGCAGAAAAGTCACTCGCCACTAAAATGGCTGAAACACCAGAGCAGGTATTCTCATTTTTAGAAGACCTAGCGGCTAAATCTAAACCTCAAGCTGAGCAAGAGCTTGCTGAGTTACAAGCTTACGCCAAAGAAAAACACGGTATTGAGCAACTTGCTGCGTGGGATTATGGCTATTACGGTGAAAAACTAAAACAAGAGAAATACGCAATATCAGACGAAGTATTGCGCCCGTATTTCCCCGCAGATAAAGTACTAAGCGGCTTGTTTGAAACGGTAAATCGTTTATTTGGTATTAGTGTTAAAGAGTTAAAAGACATTGATAGTTACCATAAAGATGTACGCTTTTTTGAAATTTACGACAGTAGCAATACCCTGCGTGGCCGTTTTTATCTTGATTTATACGCGCGTGATCACAAACGCGGTGGCGCGTGGATGGATGACTGCATGGGTCGAAAAGTACGCGCCAATGGCGAGTTACAAACGCCTGTAGCGTATTTAGTGTGTAACTTTAATAAAGCGGTAGGCGATAAGCCTGCACTGTTTACTCATAATGAAGTCACCACTTTATTCCATGAGTTTGGCCATGGTATTCACCATATGCTAACCCAAGTTGATGCCGCGCCAGTTGCGGGTATTAATGGTGTTGCATGGGATGCCGTTGAGCTGCCAAGTCAGTTTTTAGAAAACTGGTGTTATGAAGAAGAAGCACTTAACTTTATTTCAGGCCACTATGAAACGGGCGAGTCATTGCCTAAAGAGTTATTGGATAAACTACTAGCAGCTAAAAACTATAACTCAGGCATGCAAATGCTGCGTCAAATCGAGTTCTCGTTATTTGATTTTAGAATTCACAACGATTATCAAGCGGGTGAAGAATGCCAAATTCAAGCGCGTTTAGATGAAGTGCGTAGCCATACATCAGTTGTTAAAGCACCAGAGTTTAACCGTTTTCAACATGGTTTTAGCCATATCTTTGCTGGTGGTTATAGCGCGGGTTATTATTCGTATAAATGGGCCGAAGTGCTTTCAGCTGATGCGTTTTCCAAATTTGAAGAAGAAGGTATTTTTAACCCAGAAACTGGGCAAGCCTTTATGCAGCATATTTTAGAAAAAGGCGGCAGTGAAGAGCCAATGGAGTTGTTTAAAAACTTCCGTGGTCGTGAGCCAAGTGTCGATGCACTATTGCGCCACAGTGGTATTGCAGCTTAAGCACTACGTATATTTAATCTTTAAAAAGCGCCGTTTGGCGCTTTTTTACTATTTAGAGTAATAAATTGTCGCAAAATCAGGGCTCCGTACTATGCTTTTTTAAGTAATTAATAAAAAGGAATTGGGCATGACAAAACTGGTACTGGCGATTGATGATGATAAATATGTTCATCGTGTAATAGAGGAATCATTAGCGGGGTTTTGTCAGTTAATTCATGCTAAAAATGGCGAAGAAGGTTTAAGGCAAGCTTATAAATATAGCCCTGACATTATTTTATTGGATGTTGAAATGCCCGGGAAAACGGGCTACGAAGTGTGTCGTGAGCTGAAAAATAATGAGCAAACCAAAGATACCCCAGTAATGTTTTTGTCGGGTAAAAGCGAATTATCAGAACGTGTTAAAGGTTATAATGCCGGTGCTGCCGATTACATTGTAAAGCCCTTTAATACCGAGGAATTAATGGCGCGTATTCGGGTGTTGTATCAATATCGTCAGCATTCTATTAAGTTAAAAAATGATGTAGAGCGCGCGCAGATCACCGCTGAAATAGCCATGACTGACTCCGGCGATATGGGTCGCATAATGCGTTATGTAGGGCAAACCTATCACGCCCATGATGTGCAATCATTATCGGCCCATTTTTTTGAATTCTTCCGACCGTTAAATCTCGATGTAGTTGTGGCTTTTTGGTATCAAGATGTAGGGGTTGTGTGCACTGATGACGGTGGTGTTTGTCCGTTAGAGCAAGAGTTATTAGAAAAGCACCGTTATTCTAATCGCTTTGTTGATTTTAGTAGTCATACTATTGTTAATTACCCGAAAGTGTCTATTTTAATTAAAAATATGCCTTTAGATGATGTTGTGTTGTATGGCCGCTATAAAGATTTATTCCCGCATATTTTGGAAGTAACCAATGCCAAAATCCAAGATATGGAAGTAAACGAAAAAGCACTGGCCCAAGCGCATGCGGTTGGTAATGCTTTTAATGAGCTTTCTTCGCAATTATTTGTCAGTAGCGAGGCGCGCGAAGAAGCCGTAGCTAAATTGACAACTCAGTTATCTGAATTACGTGCACTTATGCAGCATGAACCCGCTTTTGCTGCGAACCAAGCATTGGCATTGCAGGTTGAGCAATTAGAGCAAACACAATTACAGTTAACAGTCTTGAATGATGACTTGGCTTTTATTAAGCATCAGCTCAATCACATTATTGAATCGCGTAGCGAATTGATCGATAGCCTGAGTAAAATTGCTACGCCGGAGCACACTCAAGACGTTACTTCGCAAACGGATATTGAGCTATTTTAGTGCTATGGCGCTTAGCAGTTGATATACTTCGCGAGCTATTCACGGTCGGAGTTTATTTTGGTTATACAGTGTCCTTTTAAAGAAGTACGTCCTTATCTTAATGAAATTGAGCTGCGTTTTGGGCTCGCTGAGTGGGCGGCACAAAGCGAAGGCTTTTCACTTCATTATGATGATCAAGGCTTAAGCTTACGAAAAACCGATGAACCAAAACTTGGCGCTATTAGTGTTGATTTTGTTACCGGTGCGGTGGCTCACCGTCGTAAATTTGGTGGCGGTAAAGGGCAGTCTATCGCCAAAGCGGTTGGTTTAAATAAAGGAGCGACCCCCGTTGTTCTAGATGCGACCGCAGGGCTTGGCCGTGATGGTTTTGTGTTAGCATCGCTGGGTTGTAAAGTGATTTTACATGAGCGCCATCCGGTTGTTGCAGCATTACTTTATGATGGTTTGCAACGTGCTTATAGCGATAATGAAATTGGTCCGTGGATGAAGCAAAACATGAGCCTAGTGTTTGGCTCCAGTCATACCTTACTCGCGCAATGCGAAAGTATGCCAGATGTGGTTTATTTGGATCCAATGTTTCCACACCGTGAAAAGTCAGCACTGGTTAAAAAAGAAATGCGGGTGTTTCAAGACTTGGTTGGCGCAGATAATGATGCTGATGACTTACTCGCATTTGCCTACCCACTTGCCAGCAAGCGAGTGGTAGTTAAACGCCCCGACTACGCACCGTTTTTAAACAACCAAACGCCAAGCATGCAAATAAAAACCAAAAAGAATCGCTTTGATGTGTATGTCAAAGCCGCCATGGTGTGAAGCTTTATTCGTATTTTTTATTTTTGTTCCTATAAAGTTATAAGTGTTTCATATCGGCTTTCATTAAATTGTCATAAATAGTTAATAGTGTACGCGCAGTTACCCAAAGGAATTTAATTTCATGCGCGTGTCATCATTCACTCGGTTGCTGGCTATTTTGCTGGCATTGGCTAGCCTGCTGTTAGGCGGAACCTTGTACTGGGCAAGTCAAACCTTAGTTAAACTCGAACAACAAGACCAATCTTATAATAAATTAAAAAATAAAATACTTGTTGATTTAAAAGGCTTACTAGAAGATTACTTAGCACAGGGCGATAGTCAGTATTTAGGGAAAGCGTCGGATTTAATTAGCCAAGTAAAAGACACCCAACTTGCCATTTTACCAATTGATTTAAAACAACAGTTAGATCTGCAATTAAGCCAACTCGATACTGATATAAAAGGTAAGTATCGTGCTTTAGGTAAACTTTCAGGTAATGAAACAGCATTGCTTGATAATGCACTTAGGCAAATGGCGGGCTCAGCATCTTCCTTGATTGGTTATGCTAACAAAGCAGGGCAACAAAATACTAACGCGCAGGCTTATTATCAGCTTGCCAGTGATTACTACCGCGAAGTGACAAATTTGTCGTTGTTTACTTATCAGCTAATGCTTAGTTTTGATCAAGACACACAAACCAACTTACAACAAAGTATTGCTAACTTAAACCGTTTAGCAAAGCAGATTGACGAGCTTGAAAACTTGGGCGTTATGAGTGAAGTTGATGAAGATAGTTTGTTTATAGATGAAGAAGCCGAAGATTTAGCCGGTGAAATTAAGGCAGAGCTAAGAAGCTGGCCGAACCGCTACCCACGTGATTTAGAGAACACCATTGCACAAGCTCAGCAGCGTCAAACAGGCATACAGGCTCTGCGCAAACAGATCAGTACACTTTCTGACACGGTGATAAATGCTGAGCAGCAACTTAAAATTCAGCAAGGTACGTTAAAGCAGCGAGTATTCGTAGTGTTTTGCATTGCCATTGGCATGTTGGTTGTATTGGCTGTTGGTGTTTACTTTGTACAGCGAAATCAAGTATTAACCCCGCTTCGTCAACTACGTGATGGCTTTGCATTTTTAATCGAAAGTAACGAATTAAAAAATATTGAAAGTAGTAACTCAAAAACAGAAGTTGGTGAAATAGCTAGTTACTTTAACCAGTTAATTGAGCGTCAACGGTTAGAGGCTGAAGAGCGTGCACAAATGCTCAAGGTGATTAACGATTTTATGCAAGAAATGAGCGAGCATCTACATACGATAAGTCAGCAAACAGATGCCAGTCATCATCAAGTTGAACAAAATCAAGAATTATTGGCTGATATTCAACATATTGGTGAGCAAGTAAACGATATAAACGGCAAAGTAGCAGATAACGCCAAGCATACGTTTTCAGCAATGGAGCAAAGTTTAGGGTTTGCCCAAAACATGCTCAGTGCTAGCTCAAATACACAACAGCGGGTGGAGCATGGTTTACATAGCTTGCAAGAGTTGCTCAGTGGTGTACAAGATGTAGGGAAAGTTATTGAAGTGATCCGCAATATTGCAGATCAAACTAATTTGCTGGCACTCAATGCTGCGATCGAATCAGCGCGCGCAGGTGAACATGGCCGTGGTTTTGCTGTGGTTGCAGATGAAGTGCGCAAGTTAGCTCGGCAAACACAAGGTTCGCTGAGTGATATTAATAACCAGCTCAATCTATTGAGTGAAAACTCAACTATGGTGTCAACGCAAATATCAGCATTAGCTGATGATGCTCAATTGCAAACCGATAATGCCCAAGAGCTGAAACGAAACTCCGAAGGGGTAGCTCATAATGCACAGGATGCTAACAAAGTCGCTTTTGATGCAATGGAGTTGGCAAAGCAGCAAAACTCATTGTTAGAAAACTTCAGCCAGTCAATGCAAAGTATGAAAGGGCAGGTGAGTGAATCCAGTTTATTAGTGGCTGATATTCATCAGCGTTTACAGCAGCAAATGCATACTATTCGCAGTAGTTTAGGATTGTAACTTTGCTTGCAAAGGCACAATTACTCGCAACTCGATGTTAGGGTGGCTTGCGCTTTTGTGCTATTTTGGTGTTGTTCAAAACCCATCACTTTAAAAGGAAATATTATGATTTCTCAAGGTCAAACATTACCAGCTGTTAGTCTTACACAGCTTACTGACGACGGTATGCAAACACTTACCAATGAAACACTTTTTGCAGGTAAAAAAGTGGTGTTATTTGCAGTGCCAGGCGCGTTTACACCTACGTGTTCAAATGCACATTTACCTGAATTTATTACTCTAGCAGATAAAATAAGAGCCAAAGGCGTTGACGCTATTTACTGTGTATCAGTAAACGATGCGTTTGTAATGAAAGCATGGGGTGAGCAACATAATGCTCAAGCAATCGAGATGCTTGCCGATGGCGATGCTAGCTTTACCAAAGCACTTGGTTTAGATAAAGACACTGCTGCATTTGGTGGTGTACGCTCAACGCGTTATGCAATGATTGTTGAAGATCAGCAAGTCACAGGTTTATTTGTTGAACAAGATAAAGAGTTTGCAGTAAGTCGCGCAGAAGCGGTACTTGAAAAGCTTTAAAAAAGAGCTAAAAAAGCCGAACTTTCATTCGGCCAAAGTTACCAAGGGAACTGGCAAATAGCACTTATAGGCATAGAGTTTAATACAAACCCTATGCCTTATTGCTAATTAAGGCTGGTATTGTGCGTCAAGCGTTAAACCGGCAAAGGTTTTATACGCATTCACACTCATGTGCCAAGTGCCCGCTTGTGGATTGCTGAACGTACATGTTTCAGCGTTACCATTTTTGTAAGGGCGACAATCATAGCTAGAGCTGGTTGGTTGACTGCCAAATTTAACGAATAAGTCAGCATCACCAGAGCCACCCGACGTTGTTACGGTAAAGCTTGCCATTCCTGCTGGAACATCAAGGGTATAATGTTTCCATTGCCCTGCATTAGCCGTAATATCTGCGATTGTGCCACCGCCAGCTTGTGGATTACCGCTACTACCAGAGGTTGTTAAATTACCCACTAAACTAACGCCTGAGTAAGTCGAGTAACCACGTACCATTACATGGTATGTGCCAGCAGTTGGGTTATCTATAGAGCACTCTTCGCTGTTACCTCCTTTATAAGGGCGACAATCATAAGTTGATGTAGTGGGTTTACTACCTGAGCGTACATATAAGTCAGCATCTCCCGTTCCGCCACTCATAGTGAAAGTCACATTACTTGCGCCACTTGGTACAGTCATTGTATAAAAAGTATCACTACTCGCAGCGCCACTTAGGCCCGTTTGAGCTTGGCCATCAAGTAACTCATTGCCGCCAACCGGTGGTGTAGTACCACCGCTTGCAGCAGCAACTGCGGCTGCAGCGTCAACAATACCAGTACCACAGTTATTGCATGTGGCAGGGAATGAGCGAGTGCTTGATTTTAATATGCTTTCAATTTCATCAGGCGTTGCAGTTGGCTTTGCTTGTTTAATAAGAGCAGCAACACCAGCAACATGAGGTGCTGCCATCGATGTACCTTGTGAGTAATGATAGCTGTCACTAGAAGGGCTTGATGAACCTGAGTTATGTGTAGATAAAACACCTTCTGAATCATTAGCAAAGCTTTGCGCACCACCAGGTGCTGCAACATCGATAGATGTACCATAGTTTGAGTAGTAAGCTCGCCCACCATTACGACCAACCGATGCAACATTTACTACGCCATTACAGTTACCAGGGTTATAGTTGTTAGCATTGTCGTTATCATTACCTGCGGCAATGACAATTACAGTGCCGTTATTACGTGCTTGGTTAATCGCGTTTTGTGTTGTTGAGCTACAAGAGCCGCTGCCACCTAAACTCATATTGATGACATCAGCAGGGTTAGCATTAGCAGGTACGCCAGATACCGAACCGCCAGATGCCCAAATAATACCGTCGGCAATATCAGATGTTAAACCACCACATTTACCAAGTACGCGTACCGGAACAACTTTAGCATCATAAGCAACACCAGCAACACCTTCGCCATTATTCGTAACGGCTGCAACAGTACCTGCAACATGGGTTCCGTGCCAGCTTGAACCTTGTGCACTGTTATTATTACCACACTCACCGGCAGAAACTGCATCACCAGGATCGCGTGCATCACTATCGCGTGCGCCGCCGTCATTCGCAACAAACGTATCCGAAATCATATCGTAGCCAGGTAAAATATTGGCATCAAGATCAATATGTGGGCGATAACCTGTATCAAGTACTGCAACCGTTACACCGCTACCTGTTGCGGTATCCCATGCAGTTGGAAGGTTTAACCCGCCAGCTTGCTCATAGTAATGCCATTGGTCGTCATAACGAGGATCGTTAGGCGTTGCAAATGGTTTTAACATCTGGTCGATTTCAATGTATTCAACATTGCCTGAAGCCATTACTTCTTGCATATATTGTTGGGCTTCGTCAGCGCTTAGTTTTTTATTTGCACGCATAACATGATGGTTGCTCAACGCCATTGCACGGATATATTGCGCCTTAACTTTTCCTTTTTTACTAGTAAAGTTTTTAACAAAGCCTTGGGCCTTTTTATTCATCATTTGTGGGCTAGTTTCAGCAGCCGACATTGTGCTCATTTCATCAGCGTTATTTTTATATTTGATGATAAAACGTGTACCGAGAGGAGCTTGGCTTTGTAGTTTTGTCGTTATGTCAGCAATAGATGGTGTCATTGCTTCGCTAGGATTTGCCATGCTTGATGTCGCTGCAAATATCGCGCTCACAGTAAGCGCTACAGCGCATTTTTTAAATGTTTTTCTTGTTGTCATAATTATCCCTAGATTGTTATTAAGCTTCACGATGAATTGTCGTGAAGGGGAACAAAAGTAAATGATCTGTTAAAGTAGTTAAAATAACGTTTTATTATTAATGTCTCTATTTTAGTTATATCGGGATGTTTATATGGCTAAATACGATTTTATGACTTTTATTATGCCGTTACAGTGGTTATAAAGTATTAATTAATTTATAGAATAGCGAGGTGAACATTTATTTTTTCAGACTTTGTTGTTAATAATAAAATAGTGAAATACCGCTCAGTTTGTACTTTTAAATTTGCTACAATTGCAAAAATTTCCTCATGAGATGAACAAATGACCCAAGTAGATGTAATAGTGATCGGTGCCGGAGCCGCAGGTTTAATGTGTGCAGCACAAGCAGGATACCGTGGCCGCAGTGTTACAGTGCTTGATATGGGCAAAAAGCCTGGTCGTAAAATTCTCATCAGCGGCGGCGGACGTTGTAACTTCACCAATGAAAACGCCAGCCCTGAAAACTATTTATGTGGTAATCCACACTTTGTAAAATCGTGTTTAAGCCGTTATACCCAGCATGATTTTATTGAGCTGGTGGACAGACACGGTTTGGCGTATCACCATAAAACCCTTGGGCAGTTATTTTGCGACAATAGCGCACAAGATATCGTTGATATTTTGCTAACTGAGTGCGAGTGGGCGGGTGTTAATGTTGCGCTGCGTAACGAAGTGCTTAGCGTTGAAAAAACCGCTACTGGCTATCTCGTGATCACAGAACAACAGTCATACAGCTGTGAGTCACTCGTTGTTGCCGCTGGTGGCTTAACCATGCCAAAACTAGGCGCAACACCAATAGGGTATAAAATTGCTGAGCAATTTGGCTTAAAAGTATTACCGACCATGGCAGCACTTGTACCATTTACCTTGCACCAACATGATAAGGACCGCTTTGAAGGGTTATCGGGTATTAGCGTGCCATGTATCGTCAGCAGTGAAGACGGCACAAGTTTTAAAGAAAACATCCTATTTACTCACCGTGGTTTATCAGGCCCCGCTATATTACAAATCAGCTCATTTTGGCGAGCAGGGCAAGCAGTGACTATAAACCTGTTACCAGAGCTTGATTTAACAGAGCAATTAGCAACATGGCGAGAAACCCAAGCACAAAAATCATTAAAAAATAGCCTAGCGACTATTTTGCCAAAACGCTTTATTGAAATACTGCATGAGAGTAAAGCTATTCCAGATTGCAATGTAAATCAGCTCACCCATAGCCAAATTGACGAGCTAGCTAATTACATTCATAACTGGCAAATTAAACCCAACGGCACCGAAGGTTACCGCACAGCGGAAGTAACTCTAGGCGGTATAGACACCGACGAACTTAGCTCAAAAACCTTTGAAGCGAAAAAAGCCCAAGGGCTGTACTTTATTGGTGAAGTAACCGACGTAACCGGTTGGCTAGGCGGCTATAATTTTCAATACGCGTGGAGCTGCGGCTTCGCAGCAGGGCAGTATTGTTAGCTTGTGCAGAGACAATAAAGTTTGCCCGTAGTGAGATATGCTACAACATGCTCATTTTCTCTAGCTGATTTAAGGTTATTGATAATGAGCAGTTGCATAATTCTTATTACATCCATTTTCAAACAAGAGTTTGAATATTTGGTCAATGCTAAGAAAAATAATAACATAGTGTTAATATTAGGAACTTTGTAGCGCCTATGTGGTCATATTAAATTAGTGTTATAGGGAACACTTATTGTTTAGGGAACAAATATTGTGACAACGTGGCGCTGGCCTTTTATTATTTCATTACTGCTCCACGGGATAATTTTTTCAATATTAATGAGTGTTAAAACCCCAAAATTTGTAGCGATAGATACTCCCCCAATTAAAGCATACATGGTTAGTATGGTGTTGCCTAAGTCATTGCCTACAATAGAAAAGAAGAGCAACCAGCACGACGAAGCCACGCTGTTGAAAAAGCTTGAAAAACCAATTATTCCTGCTGCAAACACGATTGTAAAAATTAAAAAAACAATAAAGCCTGTAACGCCCAAGGCACAAACAGACTCTAACAGCTATAAAAAAATAGACCTTAAATTAGGTTTAAAGAGCATACTAAAGCAACAGCAAAATACATTCCCATCAACACCTCCAACGTCACAAGCTTTAGCACAACCACTGCGTATTACTGTGCCAAAGGAGCACCAGCAAACCAGCATAGACCCATTAAAAGTTGAAAAGCAAAGCATGCAATTAACTATCTATCGCCTCGGAGATAACTGCTTTAAAAAGGTATCGATAGGAGCTGGTGTAATGCCAAAAAGTGACCTACCAGATAGTTATTTAGTAGGCACCACTTGTGCTAAAAAAAAAGTAACCGACGCCTACGATCAAGCTATGAACAAATGGTTAGATAAAAAGTGACTACTGTGTGGAAGTTATTAGAAATAAAAAAGAGCTGGCACAAATTTTGTTAAGACAGCTATTTTGACAAACATGGAGTTAACCAATTCAGCTCAAAGAAGAACTTATACCCTTACCTCAACATAGTACCTGAGTTAATCGCAAAATTTCCTACTAACTAGTTAATGGTTACTTTTATCCTTGTTTTCTTGTTGAATCACTTCGTTTTACAGAACATGTATGTAAGTTAAAATATCTACTGCGGGCAAATACTCGTGTAACAACATATATATAAAATATAGGAGTACATAAAACACGCCATAATTTTAGTTTGCTTTATGTTCAAAAACTGATTAACATGCGCTCGTTCAATTGTTCAGCACTTACCCTAAGTGTTGGATTCATCAACTAACTGTGAAGGAGAAAATACTATGACAATGACATCAACATCCTTTGCAGGTCTTATCCGATAAGAAACTTGTTACTTAAACACGCTTTTATATATTAAGTACATTTAGGTAAACATTGCGTTTAAACGCGTTCCTTTCGTTTGATTTCAAAATAGATCCAGACCTGCCAATTCGTATTTCGTTTTAATCCTATTTTTCTAACAAAGAAAAAGGAATTGGTATTATGGGCAAATCCGTCCAAAAAATAACTGATAAAGTTAGCCTTATTGCGTCTGCTGATACGTGGATTGAGGGGCTGGCGATACAGCAACTGATCAAAACATCAGAGCTAAATGGTATGCAACGCGTTGCGGGTATGCCTGATTTACACCCAGGTAGAGGGTATCCTATCGGGGCTGCATTTTTCACTACCAACAAAATTTACCCTGCATTAGTGGGTAACGATATTGGCTGTGGTATGGCGCTGTGGCAAACCACAGCAAAAGTAGCAAAAGTAAATCTAGATAAACTAGCCAAAAAATTTACAGATATTGAGCTGCCACTCGACGAAAGCTGGTCCTCAATCATAGAAAGTAGCAAAGCGGCAAAAAATATTACTACCAAGGGTTATGATAGTGCCTTGGGTACCATTGGTGGAGGTAATCATTTTGCCGAGTTTCAAGCGATTGATGAGATATACAATCAAAGTGCTTTAGATGAGTTAGGGCTAAGTAAAAAGCATCTTCAATTATTGGTTCATTCAGGCTCGCGAGGTTTAGGGCAATCGATATTGGTTGAACATATAGCGGGCCATAATCATGATGGATTATGTGAAAGTGAAGCTGACTTTAAAGATTACATGAGCAAGCATGATGAAGCGGTGCGCTTTGCAGAGCTTAATCGTGAGTTGATCGCTAAGCGGTTTTTAGAGGCTATACGAGCCAATGGTGAGTGTACCTTAGATATTAACCATAATTTAGTATCGGCTAAAAATATTAACGGTTGCGATGGCTGGTTACACAGAAAAGGTGCTACACCGAGTGATAAAGGCTATGTAGTGATCCCAGGCTCTCGTGGCGATTACAGTTATCTTGTAAAACCTGTATTTACAGAGTTAAGTGGTAATGATCTAACA
Organism: Pseudoalteromonas sp. SR44-5; assembly: GCF_014163675.1. Taxonomy (NCBI): domain Bacteria; kingdom Pseudomonadati; phylum Pseudomonadota; class Gammaproteobacteria; order Alteromonadales; family Pseudoalteromonadaceae; genus Pseudoalteromonas; species Pseudoalteromonas sp. SR44-5. Next base: position 20,982 of record NZ_JACJDT010000046.1, on the reverse strand, counting down.
GTGCAGGAAAGTATCAATACCAGTTTATTTTCACTTGCACACGGCGCGGGGCGAAAATGGCAGCGCGGTGAATGCCATGGCCGATTAGGTCATAAATATAAGCGCGAAGATTTATATCGTACAGCGTTAGGCAGCAGAGTTATTTGTGGTAATAAAGAATTGCTATACGACGAAGCCCCACAAGCATACAAAAAGTGCGAAACGGTTATAAGTGACATGGTTGATGCAGGGTTAATAGAGGTGGTCGCTAAGTTACGACCAGTTTTAACCTTCAAAACAAATGGAGGTTGTTGATCATGATATTACTGCAATTATCAGCAGGGCAAGGACCTATTGAGTGCTGTAAAGCTGTAAGTTTAGCGTTAAAAATGATTAAAAAACAATGCCTCGCACAAGGCATAGAACTCGAGATTGTTGAGGCTATTAGCGCAACCGAACGAGAATGTTTAAAGTCGGTTTTATTGCAACTTGATTCAACAGCCAATAGCGCGGCTAAGCAATTAGCTCAGTCATGGCAAGGTACTATGTTGTGGGTATGTCAAAGTCAGTATCGGCCTAAGCATAAACGTAAAAACTGGTTTTTTAGCGGGCAACTGTTCGATATTGATGAAAGTAAGCTTGATAAAGGCGTAACTTTTCAAACATGTCGCGCGTCTGGCGCTGGCGGTCAACATGTTAATACCACTGATTCAGCGGTCAGAGCCACCCACACAGCAACGGGTATTTCGGTACGTGTTGAGAGTGAGCGCAGTCAACATGCCAATAAGCGTTTAGCGAGAGTGCTGTTGTTTCAAAAGCTAGAGCAACTAGCGTTGGATAAAATGACTCAGCAAGAAACAGTACGTTGGCAACAGCACTGGGAAGTTGAGCGCGGTAATCCTGTAAAAACATTTACTGGTGAAAAATTTGCTTTAAAACATGACTGCTCAGTTAATGAAGGAGTGCATAGTTAATGAAGGAACATAAAGTGACAAATGTACTTTTTATTTGTAGTCGTAATCAGTGGCGAAGCCCAACGGCTGAACAAGTATGGAAAAATCACCCAGAGCTCGCTGTTAGCTCAGCAGGCACCAGCCCTAATGCAAAGAAAACGGCAAATGCCAAAATGATGCAGTGGGCTGATGTCATATTTGTTATGGAGCAAAAACACAAAAATAGACTTAAAGCGCAATTTGGACATTTATTAACGTATAAAGATATTCAAGTATTAGATATTGCTGATGAATACCAATATATGGATAACGAGTTAGTAAGCATTATAAAACAAAGCGTTGGCAGCTATTTAGCGCTAATGTAAATTGAAGTAAGAGGGTAGAGCAATGTAATTCCATCTCAGCACTGCATGTTTAACTTTTGTCTTTTCAGTATTGAAAGGGCAGTCATACGGTGCTTATAACTATTAGAAATTGAATTTAACAGTCAATCATAATATTTAAAATTGGAATTACATGATGAAAATTAAATACCCTCGCACCCCACATTTACCTTGGTCACCGGGTGCAACAGATGATGATATACACCAAGGTAATTTAAGCTGCTTTGCAAATAAGCAAGTTGTTGTTACTGAAAAAATGGATGGCGAAAATACGACTATTTACAGTGACTTTGTACATGCTCGTTCGATTGATAGTCGTTTTCACCCATCAAGAACATGGGTAAAAGCGTTGCAAGCGGAGCTAGGCTACAAAATTCCGCAAGGATGGCGTATCTGTGGCGAAAACCTATATGCAAGGCATTCGATTAGCTATGAATCATTAGCTAGTTATTTTATGGCATTTTCGCTATGGAACGAAAACAACGAATGCTTAAGCTGGCAAGACAGCAAACAGTTTTTTGCACAATTAGGGCTGCTCACCCCAAAAGAGTTGTATGTTGGCTTATGGTGCGAAAAAACAATAAAAAACATAGTATTGGATACTCAATACCAAGAAGGCTATGTCGTCAGACTTGCTGATGGTTTTCATTACTCACAGTTTAAAAAAAGTGTCGCAAAATGGGTGAGAAATAACCATGTGATCACTGATAAGCATTGGATGCATACTGACGTGATCCCTAACGGGTTAAGCACTAAAAACACAAAAAAGGGAGGTTAAGATGAAAAAATTAGCCGCTTGGTTAGATAGTTTAGCTTTAAATCATTCACCAAATTTTGCTGAGTGTGTTGAGTATTTGGGAGATGCGTTTCCTCTACTGCACCAGTTCGCTGACACTGAGCAAGACAGTATCTGGCATGCTGAAGGCGATGTTGCCATTCATACTGATATGGTGTTGAGCCAACTGTATGAAATACTAGTCAATGATGCTGAACATATAAAAGGCGCTCAAAGGCAGGTATTGATCTTATCTGCTTTATTGCATGATATTGCCAAGCCAATAACTACAAAACGCAAACAGATAGAAGGTGTTGAACGTGTAGTTGCACCAAAACATGAGGAGATAGGTGCAAATTATTTAGCGATTAAATTACTTGAGCTGCCCCTTGAGTATAAAGCTATTAATAGCATTACAGGATTAGTGGGTTTTCATCAAATGCCAAAACGTTTGGTGATCAAAAATCAAAGTTACAGTGATTACCTGCACCTTTCTTTAAATGCTAATTTAGAGTTACTTTATTGGCTTGAATTAGCCGATATGAAAGGGCGAACATGCACAGATCTAGCGCAACAAATCGATTTGTTGGAACAGTTTAAAATGTTTGCGCAAGAGTATGAATTGTGGAGCGAGAGTGAGGCAACTCACTCAATTTTAAAACCTATTCAAGTCAAATCTTCATGTGCAGAACAAGCATATTTAAATGGCTATGCTGTTCGTCAGCTGGCAAATGGTCAAATTAGTATAGTTGAAGAAGCGCTAGCAAAAAATTATCAAGGTGCTTTAGGATACAGTCATCTTTATGTGATGTGTGGTATTAGCGGCAGTGGTAAATCTACTTGGATTGCACAAAACTTAACAGGATTTGAAGTTATTTCATTAGATGATATTCGTGAAGAGCTTAATGGGAAAAGGAATTGCCAAAAAAATCGAGGACAAATGTTACAGTTAGCTAAATCGCGATTAAAAACGGCATTAGCAAATAAGCAAAATATTGTCTGGGATGCGACCAATTTTCGTAAAGACTTTAGACAAATTATTTGTGATCTTGGGCTAAATTACGGCGCTTTAATTACGGTTGTTGCTCTGCAAGTTAAAGAAAGCACACTACGTAGTCAAAACAAAAGTAGAAAGCATAATGTGGGTGATGACGTTATTACTAGTCAGTTAAATAAGTTTGAGTGGCCTTCAGTTACTGAAGGTCACAGAATGCTTATTATTGGCGAAAAAGGTAATGAGTTATTAAGGCTTGGCACATTTGAGTAAATACTTTTGATTTGCTTCTAGTTTTTGATAAAAGATCCGCCACTACTTAGTGGAGGATCTTATTTTAAAAGAGTGTATCGCCTGCTATTTTTCGCAGGGCAAATTTACCGCGCTCAGCAACTGCAGTAGAGCGGTCCAATGACAGTTGTTCAGCAAGCTGTATTGATTCTTCGCCTAAATTTTTTAATTCTCTAATTAATACTTCTGCGGCTACTCGCCTAACGATGGAAGAGCGATCGTTTGCTGCTGATTTAAGTAATAGGATAAGTGGTACGTGAATTGTCAGCGGACGCGCTGAAATAACAGGCACCTCGTGGCCTTGGCAATATCTTATATCTGTCCATTGCCACTTTCTTCCATTAAACCAAGAAACTTTATTGCTAAATAAACATCTGTATACCTTGGCACGAAGCGACGGTTGAACAGCGCGGTTAGCTATTTCTACAAGGTAATGATCTATCGCGCTTTTACGCGCAATCTGTGAAAATATCGAAGATAATGGCCCTGTTGGCGATGCGATTAAATTTAATTTAAGTTCATCTAAAAGACGCGTTGTTGTAATTATTTCTAATAGGGTGTTTTTACTTTTCTCATCAATTCTTTTCCATGATGACCAGTGACTTAGGGTAAAGAAGACTGCATCTACAACATCGGATTTATCAGTGTTTGTAACAATTTTACTAAGCACTTCACTAGCAGCTTGTCTCACTTGCGGTACCCAGTCATTAAGTCTTCTGCACACTAATGCTAAAGCAAATCTATTTGGCGCACTCTTTATACAGCGAAGCGCTTGTTCTCTTTTATGGCCGTCCCAACTACACAAATCAATCCATGTTATTTTAGTGTTAGTATTAGACCAAAATTTCCACAGATTATTTGACTGTGAAGAAAGCGCTTTATCGTATTCATCGCGAATAAACCGCTCCCAGTAATCTAAATTGCCTAATGGCCATTCAGCTGTCACAAGAGAAACTGGGCATAGGGGGAGCGAAGTCTCTTTCGATGAACAGGATGATCGCACTAACTCTTTTATTGCGTGGGATAGCTCTTGCTCTAACGCACTTGTTTTGTTCATTTTTATATCCTTATTTTCAGAGTCAGGCAGTAATTTACTTATCTATACTATTATTTAAAATCTCAACAAAAAGTTGATTTAACACTTCAAAATCGACGTCTCTTGTTTCAAATTTTGATCTGTAGTTTTCGTGTCTCGCTAGTTCTGACTCAATAAACTCATTAATCACAGGCACGCTTTTAATATACTCTTTCTCTAAACTGACGCGTTTTGATGCTAGAAGCGCTGATATTGCCTCATTAAGTGGGGTATTGTCGGCTACTAACTTGCGTAAAGTATCGAATTCGATAGGTGCCGGCTCATTATATTTTTCAAGCCACATAATTGCTAATAAAGGCCTTAAAATATAAAAGTACTTTTTCAGAGGGACTTGCTCTTTTTTAAGATATTCACGGAAATTGCCTTTAGCCATATGCAAGTAGTGATAAATTCCTCGTGTTGATGACGCGATAAGTGGCAGCAATTCGCGCGCTTTTGTTGCAAAGTGGTGGTCATCTACATACACAATGGGTGATTGTAGCCACTCGATAAACGCGGGGTTAGATTTATAAAATAATTTTAGGGCTTTGCGAATATCCCAGCCGTTTATATCTATTTCATCGACGATTGGGTATTCAATCACGTCGCGTTTATCTTCAAGGTTTACTGCTAAATACCAGTCTGTTGGGTGCGCGTAAATAAATCGCACGTCGTAATCGCTGTTAGGAGATTCAAACCCCCACGCTCTGCTACCTGACTCTATCGCGTAAAGTACCTTAACATTGTGCTCAGCTTCTGCGGCTTTTATTCTGCGTAGTATTTCAGTGTGAATATCTTTGTTGATACGCTGATCTACTGTATTTTCTTGGTTATTTATTTTCATGGTGTAACTCTTTATTTTTTAATTCGGTTAGGCAATTGCGTAAACAATTTATTTCCGCTTCTCGCATTGCTGCACCAATTAGCGGGCCGCTTTTACCTCTTGAAATGGCTTGTTGTACTATGGCTTTTCTGTCGAGTTGCTTTAATGCATTTAATAGTGACAGCGCTAATTGCAGTTGTGGATAGTCTTTATTTACAAAGTCTTCGCCCCTACCTTGCGCATCACATAAACACGCTTGAAGAAACTGTAAAAAACGGTGTGGATGTTCAAGCGCATTCATTTTTTCAACGATAAACCTGTGTACTTTTTTAGGTGTTAGCTCAAATAATTTATGGCATCGAGTGTGGTTGTCACTTGTTAAAGCTGCCAGCGCTTTTAATTTATTCGGTACTTTTAAGCGCTCACAAAATTCATTTATCACCTTAATGCCTACTTGCTCATGACCATGTAAATTTCCATATTTTTGATAGCAGTAAGCTTTACCAAAGTCATGAGTAAGGGCGGCGAAACGTGTTTCAACATCAAACCCTAAATCAGCAGCTCGCTTTAGTACTAGCATGGTGTGAATGTAAACATCCCCTTCAGGGTGGTGGTTTTTAGGTTGTGGGATACCTTGCATCGCTTCAATTTCAGGAAATAGCCCTAAACCATTAAGCGCTTGAAAAAATAACTGCGGGTGTTTCTCTCTCAATGCTTTTTCGGTCTCATTCCATACACGTTCGGGTACTAAGTGCGCAAGTTCGCCGCTTTCTTTTAGTTTGTTCATAAGGGCTTGAGTGTCTGGGTGTATTGACCATTGCTCACCAAAGCGGGCAAGAAAACGTGCAATCCGTAACACGCGCACGGGATCCTCTGCAAAAGCGGCGGTGGTGTGCCTGAGTATTTTGTTTTTTAAATCCGCTTGACCATTAAACGGATCGATAATATTGCCTTGATCATCCATCGCCATTGAATTAATGGTTAAATCGCGCCTAGCTAAATCTTCTTCTAACGTTACCGAGGTGCTGGCATCCACTGTAAAGCCCGTATAGCCTTTGCCATTTTTTCGTTCAGTACGGGCAAGAGCATATTCTTCTTTGGTTTTTGGGTGCAAAAAAACCGGAAAATCACTGCCAACAGACTGATAACCTAATGCGATTAAGGTGGCAGGTGTTTCGCCTACTACAACATAATCTTTGTCTTTTGACTGATGGCCCAGTAATGAGTCTCTCACTGCTCCACCGACTAAGTAGACCTTTTTTAGTTTATTATTCATTACTTTACCGCTGTATTTTTAATCCTGTTTAAGTGTCTTGTGCTAGTGAAACATGCCACAGGCACTGTGTTAATTGCTTTAACTGTATCTCTTTTCCTAATATGTGTTTAATAACATTTATATTGGTTATTGTATGCAAGCTAGGTTTAGTTGTTGTAAAGCTGCCGCTTCCTGCCAATGCAATGGGCAGTAATAATTGGTCGGCTAAATACTCTTCAACTGCCGCCTGAGATTGAATAAATACATTGACTCTGCCTGCTGCGCGTTTTGCTACATTTTGTGCTGATAATCCTTTTTCTCCCCTGACCTCAAAAACAGAACGATGCGTTTCACTATCAATACCTAATTGAAAACTGTTACCCGGGCCTGGGGTGATCACGTTTTGCACAAGGCTTGGTGAATCGTGCCAATTGAGGACTTTTTTAGCTGTGTTAATTTCGCGCTGCCCTATGCTTGATGGCAGTGAGCTTACTAGTGCCGTTAGAGAGCAATTATTCGTTTGTTTAGCAAATTGAGCACCAGCAGTAGTTAACTTAATTGGCTTAAGCTTTGTTGTTGGTTGAACGCTTATTTGCCACTTTCCACCGCCTGCAGGATAAAACCCGAGTGCTGTTGTTTTAATCTGGCAATCAACACCCATGCGTTTTAGTATGGGCAAAAATGACTGTTCTAAAAAGCACAAAGAAGGTGACATTCCATTATGTGTGCCGCCTTCAAATGTGACGGTTGAGCAGTTTGGTGCCAGTGCCAATACAGGTAAAATTGTTTGGCATACCAATACGGTGCTGCCTGCGCTACCAATGGCAAAATTAAAGTTACCGGCTTTTATTTTGCCCGGCGAAAAGCGAATATGCGTTGAGCCAAGTTCAACGCCTTCAATACTGGCACCACAAATCTCTTGTGCCGCTAAAACACATGTCAGGTGTTGACGTAATAGCCCTGTTTTGTTTCTACCTGCTCTAATATTGTAAAGTTCAATATTTTGCTGGGTCAAAATAGAGAGTGTTAGGGCGGTTCTTAATACTTGGCCGCCGCCTTCACCTTGTGAGCCATCTATTTTTATAAATTGTGTGGTCATATAATTATCTTTATCCTTTTACACAAACTATTTGTTTTAAGGTATAAACCACCTCAACTAAGTCTTTTTGTGCTGTCATTACTTTTTCAATATCTTTGTATGCATGAGGGATCTCATCAATAACTGCTGCATCTTTTCTGCACTCTACGCCTTGTGTGGCGGCAATTTGATCTTCAACGCTGTACACCTTCTTGGCTTTTGTTCTAGACATAACCCGGCCTGCACCATGGCTACAGCTATTAAAGCTTTCAGGGTTTCCTAAACCACGAACAATAAAAGATCGTGCGCCCATATTGCCTGGAATAATGCCCATTTCCCCTTTTTCAGCTCTTACTGCCCCTTTACGTGTTACAAAGCAGTCTTTACCAAAGTGATGCTCACGGGAAATATAATTATGGTGGCAATTTACTGCAAGTTCATGGGTTGAGAACGCTACAGGTATTTGCTTACGTAATGCCGCTATGGCATTAAACATCATAATTTCGCGGTTTTTGGCGGCAAAGTCTTGTGCCCATTCAACCGCTTCAACGTAATCATCAAAAAAGTCACTGCCTTCTTCAAGATAGGCTAAATCCATATCGGGTAGATTGACTTGATGGCGCTGCATTTCTTTTTTAGCTAACTCAATAAAATATGTACCAATGCGGTTACCCACGCCACGGCTGCCAGAGTGCAGCATGATCCATACAGTATCGTGCTCATCTAAACACAGTTCTAAAAAATGATTGCCTGTTCCCATGGTGCCTAAGTGATGAACGTTGTTGCTTTTTTTTATTGCTGGATGTTTTTCACAAATAAGTTCAAACCGCGCCTGTAACTTTAGCCACTCACCCGCAACTATATCGGGTATGTTATGCCATGCACCTCTATCTGCTTTGCCTCTATTGCTAGTTCTGCCATGCGGGACTGCTGACTCAAAAGCATGTCTAATCGCCAACAAGTTATCAGGTAGTTGGCTTGCTGTTAAAGTTGTTTTAGTGGCGACCATTCCACAGCCAATATCAACACCCACTGCGGCGGGAATAACCGCATTTACTGATGGTATAACACTGCCAATGGTTGCACCTTTACCTAAATGCACGTCTGGCATCACCGCAATATGTGAATGCACTAAGGGCATACGTGCAATATTGTTGAGTTGCTGTTGGGCTTGCTCTTCAAACAGCACGCCTTTGGTCCACGCTTTAATTGGTACACTACCTTGGTTTTCGATTACGTTATAATTTTTACACATTCGTTTTTTCCTCAATTCTTTTCATTATTACTTTTGCGTAACGCTTTCTGGTTAGGCTATTTTTACTGCGCCGTTCATTAATCCTTCTAATCCACCGTACACGGTCAGATTGTTTATTCGTTCGGCGACTTTTTCTAATGCTTCCAGCTCTTTTAAACGCATTAGTGTTGGGTTGTTTTCAATCATTTTTGCAGTGTTATGTAAGCTTCTGGTTGCTGACGTTTCTTCGCGTCTTTTAATTACATTGGCTTCTGCTGCTTTTTGCGCTTCAACTACTTGGTTTAATATTATTTTCATTTCACCTGGCAAAATAATGTCTTTTACCCCGACATTCTCTAGGGTGATACCAATGTCTGTTAAAGACTGTGCAACCAGCTCTTTTACCGTTTCATTTACGTACAACTTATCCAAAAGGATATCATCGAGCGATTTTGTGCCAACGGCTTCACGTAATGCTAACTGCAACGCTTTGTAGACAAAGTCATTCACGTTATCAACGCTTCGTGCTGCAAGCTGAGCGTCATGTACTTTAATATTGGCACTCAAATTAATGCGTAAGCTTACGCGGTCTTTACTGAGGATCTCTTGTCCTGAGATCTCGAGTAACTGCGTTCTGCAATCAAAGGTTTTTAATTCAATCTCATGATTAAATTGCCAAAAACCGTAATGACCAGGTGTTAGTTGTTTTAATAGCTGACCATTTACATACAGTAAACCAATGTGCTCTTTTGCTATGTTTAAATCCGCAATAGGTTTAACTGCAACAGTACGCTCACTTTTAATTAAACGTGACGCTGTATTTGCGCCAGCACGGTTAATTAAAAAAAGCGTTTTATCATCTAGGGCTATTTCTTCGTCGATAGATACTTTCTCTAGTCGAATATCACCCGCGTCTTGCCACAGATATAATTGTTCGCTAGGTGCGACGATCCCTTCAAGTAGGTCATTAACGTATAACAGGCCCACTTCCGTATTACTTAGCTTACAGTGAAAAATATGTTCACTTAGCTGTGGATTATTTCGATACAGCCTTTCAGCATTTTGTTCTGAAAAGTACAGCGTGTTTATATCAAAATAAACAAACGATAATTCATTTTTAAAATCCCAACGTTTATGTTTTCCAGGTGTGAGTACATCTATTAGTTGTTGATTTTTGTACACTAGCACTCTTTGGTTTTCAGTGATCTCGACTATTTTTTGAAATAATTTTTTGCTTAACATTTTAAATTCCTTATTGTTTTTACTCCCCTTAAATTAAGGGGTTAGTAAGAGTTAAATACTTGTTTAATAAAGGCCCAAAACTGCATAGCGATGGGGAGCGTCCAGCTTGCCACCGTTCATTCGTCTGAGGCGTTTATCAAGCATTGGTAATAACGACTTACTAACGTCTTTATATGTATGTTTAAGATGGGATTCGAACCCAAGGCAGACGGCGAACCGCTGCTCCACCAATTTAACTTTTCAATATTGTTTGATTAGGAATACGCGGCAACAGTGTTGAGCGCACCAGAGTGACTTTTTGAATCACACCTAATTAATCAGACTCCTAGGTAATTACAAGTCATGTGCCAGTTTTGTTTAAATATTTTTATTTGTTTTTAAATTGTTGTTTTTAAGGCTTAAATTAACTGAATTTGTGTATTTCTAGCTGTTGCGCTTGATAGATCTTTCGTTATTTTGTATTGTTTTGTGTAGTGTTTTTATCCATATGGATACGGTTGTGAAAGATACAGTAGTCGTTAGCTTAATTGGTACGCAGTTAGATTATGTCGGTAAGAGAGTCGATCGATGGGCTAAGTGGCGGCCTAATATAAGTTTATGTAGTCAAGATAATCTAATCGTTAACCAGCTACATATGCTGCATGACAATCACAGTAGTCGCCTTGCTAATAATGTTGCAGTGGATATTGAGTCTGTCTCTCCTGAAACTAATGTGCAGTTGCACCAGCTTAATTTTAGCGATCCGTGGGACTTTGAAGAAGTGTATGCCAAGCTCTTTGATTGGTGTTCACACTACACTTTTGATACTGATAAAAACGATTACTTATTTCATATCACAACGGGTACGCATGTTGTGCAAATATGCAGTTACTTGCTTACAGAAAGCCGGCACTTTCCAGGGCGTTTGATTCAAACATCACCAGATCATAATAACAATAATAAATCGATAGGGCGTATACAGATCATCGATTTGGATTTATCTAAGTATGATCAATTAGCTACGCGGTTTGATATTGAGCATCAGCAAGGTAAGGAGTTTTTAAAAGGCGGTATAGAAACTAAAAATATTTTCTTTAATCAACTGATCACACAAATAGAAAAAGTAGCAATTCGCTCACACGATCCCATGCTTTTAACTGGGCCTACTGGGGCGGGTAAGAGCCAGCTTGCAACCCGTATATTTCAATTAAAGAAAAAGCGTTCAATGCTAAAAGGCACGTTGGTTTCTGTAAATTGTGCCACTTTAAAAGGCGAGAATGCCATGGCTGCGTTATTTGGCCATACGAAAGGGGCTTTTACGGGGGCCCAGCAAGCAAGAGATGGTTTTTTATTGAGCGCTCATGATGGCGTGTTATTTTTAGATGAAATAGGCGAGCTGGGTTTAGAAGAGCAAGCAATGCTGCTGCATGCACTTGAAAATAAAGTTTTTCACCCAGTTGGTAGCGATACACCTGTTCAAAGCAATTTTCAGTTAATTGCAGGTACCAATAGAGATTTAAAAAAAGAGATAGCTCAAGGTCATTTTAGAAGTGACTTGTTTGCTCGTATTAACCTGTGGGCATACGAATTACCAGCACTGAAAGATCGAAAAGAAGATATTCCAGCAAATATTGATTACGAAGTTGATCTCTATACTAAAAAAATGGGGGATCGCGTGCAATTTAATAAAGAAGCTAAAAATGCCTTCATTGGTTTTGCCACTTCAAACGAGGCATTATGGACTGGCAACTTTCGTGATTTGAGCTCTGCAATTACAAGATTATGCACATTGGCTGATTCTTCACGTATCACAGTAGAAGATGTTAAAGATGAAATAGATCGCTTAAAGCAAGCTTGGTATCCGCAAAATCAAAAGTTAGCGTCGACTGTCCTTTGTGATTATCTTGAAAATACTCAGATAGAAGAGTTAGATAACTTTGATATTAATCAGCTTAGCCACGTACTTACTACCTGCCAGCGTCACAATAGTATGGCATCAGCTGGCAGGGAGTTATTTAACGTAAGTCGCACGCTTAAGTCTCAAGCTAACGACTCTAGTCGCTTGCAAAAATATTTGAATAAATTTGGTTTGAAGTGGAGTGATATCTCCTCTAACTCAAAATATAGTTAAAAACTATGGGTATGTAATGAGTTAACGGATATCAACAACGTTAAATATCCAGAGAGTTGTAATAGCTTAACTCTTTAATTATACCTTTTACGGCTACTATTTAAGCAGTTGGCTTATTGATTGTTAAAATAAAGGTTTTTGCTAGTGACAAGCCAGTAAAAACTTTTTATACTGCAACCCGCTTTAGTCGCTTAGGTGGTTAAACGCTTCAAAAATTTAGCTTTGTTTTTTAAAAAACATAAGCTAATACAAAATGGCCCCTTAGCTCAGTTGGTTAGAGCACACGACTCATAATCGTTAGGTCCCCAGTTCAAGTCTGGGAGGGGCCACCACTTTTAAAAGCTTTCCAAGTAAATAACTACTAACCGAAATTACCCTGTGCTACCTCTGTGCTACTTTTTACTATAAATCAATTATTAAAAATAGTCCTATCATATTAATTGATATTGCAATTAATATCTTTAAAGTAAGCATTTGGTCTCTTTTTAATAGAGCTAACTAAAAAGGATTCATTGCAGTCATTATTTTATTGGCTGTTAAAGCATATGAGGCAATATATGGATAATGGCTATACCCTACTGATTTCTATACTAAGTGGTTTATTTGGAGCCCTAATATCAGCTTTCTTGAGTTTTAAAGTTAGAGTTATAGCCCAAAATAAAATAAAAAAGGACTTAGAACATCGTATTGCTTATGTCTATGTATCTCAGTTAAGTTTTTTGGTTGCTGCAAATGCATGGTTACAATCTTTTTTTGAGAAAATAGAAGCTCAAGTAGACACTCCGATCCCTGAAAATGAGTTTACTTTTTCACACGCGATATCAATTATTTTTGAAGATATGATTAGAGAAAACAATAGTCATTCATACGAAAATATAGTTGGTTTTGAGGGATTAGTAGAGCTTCATATTGACAGCCTAACAAAGACTTATCTGACATTTGAACAACAAGCTGAACTCCCGAAAGATGCTCTTATCTTTTACCAACGTTATGAGAAGAAGCTAAAAAATGTTGTTGTAATTATTAAGCAATTTAGCTCGTACCTTTCAGATAAAGAGCAGTTCTTAAAGCTTGATGCCATTCAAATTTATCAAGCAATCGAAAATATTAAACTATTTCTTGATTCAGCAGGGTTGCTGCGTACAGCAATGATTAAGTTCGGGAAAATAAATCAAGCTGAAGCTAACTCAATGCTTGAGCAACAATTACAAACTATTGAAAAAGATATTTTAGTAGCAGGTAAAAATAAGGTGCAACTATCAAAAGCAAGAGAATTTTTAATTAGAGAAGGGGCAATTAAAAAGTGAAAGATATCAAGCCCAAGTTAATGTTACCTTGAAATCAATGTTTTATGTTGTCCATAAAAACTCTATTGATTATAAAGAGCGGCTGGTAAGTAGCGACTGAATATGCACACGATTGAACTTTTACAGTATTTTTGGAGATAACATGACATTGTTTTGGGCTGCTATTAGTGCGGTTTTAGTTTTTTATTTTAGGGAGTCAATAAAAGTTGCACATCAACAGCGAAATATAACATCAAAACTTGATGCTTATTTGGTTCACTGGTCTTTGAAAATAATAGAGGGTGATGACACTGTCTTTAAGTTATCTAGTGTAGGTTTAAGCTGGGCTGAAAGCATCAGAATTGTAATAGCATTGAAGAAGTATTAAAAATAAATGAAGAGTTCAAAGTAAAACTTCAGGAAATGAAAAGTGAGTTATTTTTAGAAGGTGTATTTGAAGAAGTGATCTCGAGTGCTAATCAGAAAGTGAAAAGCAGTGGGCTTAGCTTAGATCAAATCTCGAAAATGCTAACAGAGTATCGTCGTGATTTTATAGACGGAAAGTTGTACCCAAGCGATAATGACTTATCGGTACTCACTCCATCAACGGCTAGGTTAGCTATATCCTTAAAGCTTAATATAATATCTATACTTGAGGGGTTGGTGATATTATTGGTTAAGATTGAAAAAGCTCCAAATCAAATGGAATCAAAAGATGAATTATTTGATTTATATATTTGCTGGCTTAAAGTTGTTCGAGATAAGCACTTATTGATCAAGTCAAATCGAGAGCTACTGTCTGAAGGGGTATTTAGGATTGCCTGTAGTAACTTCATTTCTGGTTTATGAAGCTGGGCTCAAAAAACTGATCAATTAAGTGTTATTACGTATTACCTTAAATAAACCTCAGTAATTTCAGCCCTGAAGTGACCTAGCTCTTGTGATACAGTTTCGAGAGCTATTTGCCTACTAAGCCCCAAACCTTTAAGTTCATCCATTCTTTCTTGTGCGTAGCTATGTCTAAGGCCATGGGCACCATTAGAAAAAAATAGAGCGCGATTAGATGCTTTTGAAAATGAACATGACCATTTATGGCCTCCACCAATATTGTAGCGTTGCAAATAGTTAATTTCTCTATCACGAACCGTTATAGGCTGTGCTAAGCGCCTTTCTTCTAACTGTGTAGCTAATGCATTCGGTATTAGTACATCACGGATTAGGCCGCCTTTGCCTTTCACTGTATAAATACAACCTTCTCGACCAAGCCATTTGCAGTCTAGAGCTGGTCGCTTGTCTGCTTTACGCTCTGATACTCTGGCTATTGTTAAAAGTTCGTGTGATTTTTTTTGCCATTAAAAAAACGAGAAGAGCCCTAGGGTATATTCTGAATTTGAATCACTTGCGAATAACTACTTAAGTGACATAATGAATAGAGATGATTAAGGTTTTATATGGCACCAGAAGAACTAGAACGACAGGCAATAAGCTATGCTAAAAGTAATAGGACTCGTATAGCTCGCGAGTTAACAGACAAAAACCAGTTTCCTCCCGATACAAGGCCAGTTTCTGTTTTCATGGCTGGTTCGCCTGGTGCAGGTAAAACTGAAGCTTCAAAAGCCTTTTTGGAAGAAATTGGAGCTGATAATGTATTAAGGCTTGATCCTGATGAACTAAGAGAGCTTATACCTGGTTATACAGGTGATAACTCGTATTTATTTCATCGTGCTGTATCTTTTATTGTTGAGAGAACACTTGATCATGCGTTTAAAAACAAGCAGTCTTTTTTGTTAGATGGAACTTTGGCAAGTTATGATGTTGCAAAAAAGAATATTGAACGCTCTATCCGTAAGGAAAGGCAAGTACTAATTCTGTTTGTATATCAAAAACCAGAGCTGGCTTGGGAGTTCGTTGAGGCAAGAGAAAAGCTAGAGGGACGTAGAATTCTAGCTGATACCTTTATTGATCAGTTCTTTGCTTCTCAGGAGGTTATAAGGGAACTTAAGCTCAAGTTCGGTAGTCAAATTCAAGTGGATTTATTAGTTAAAAATAATAAGGGCAAAACACGTTTTTATCACGATAATGTTCAGGCAATAGAGCATCATTTAGATGAAAAATTCACTAGAGAAGATCTACAGAGCCTGATAGAATCACCATCCAGCTCAAAAAACGAGCTTTAGGAGTGTTTATGTTTTCAAATTTAATAAAGCCAAAGCCAACGCAAAACTCTAAGCTTTCAGATTTTGTGCTAGATTCTAGCTCAAGCGAGAAGAAGCGAGTTTATAGCCAAGTTATTGATCGCGCTATTACCTCTCAAGTGCAGCTTGTAAATAAAGCGTCTGCTATCCAAAAATAATTAGTAAAAAGTCCCGCAATGGGACTTTTTTAGTTTTGAGAGTGTTAGTTAGAAAGTAATTCTAAGCACTATAGTTAAACAATAAACCTGAGCTGGTGTTGCCTGCTGACGAGAATAAACTTCCCATCAAAGTTGATACGTTCTTTTTTACGCTAAGTTGGATTGAAACAAGTTCTTGATCTAACTCTTTTTGTAATTCAGCTTTTTGTGATTGTTGATCTGCTTTGGTAAGGCTGCTGTCAGCTTCAAGCGCGCGTATTTTTTCTTGTAGTTCTTTAATGTTTTTAATCATTTGTTGCTGTGTAGTTTCTACAGTCTCATCGTTGTCAGTTTTATTTTCAGCAGTGTTTTCATCGCTATTCTCCACTTCAGTGGAAGAAGTTAGTTTTTCTTTGTCATTTGTTTGCTGTGTGCCTGCTTGTGTTTGCTTTAAATAGTTTGGATCTGTAAGCAGTGATGAAGGTATATTTGTTAGATTCATTGCGTGTCCCGTGCGGCAAAAAGTTGACAAGTTATTTGGTTTAAAAAATAAATGCATTAAGCGTTCCATATTTGGGGGCTTGAAATATACTTTCTATTCTTCAAAGTGCAGCGTTAAGGAATATCTGCATAGTGAACTTGATTTTATATGCAATAGTTAAAGTAAGGTTGGCTTTCGCTTTTAACTCTACTACTATGAAAAAATAGACAAAAATGGGTTGTGCTGAATGAATGACAAACTAACTGAATGTGAAAAGGTATCGTGTAATGACTGTGCCGATTTAGAAGGCCTAGGCTTTGATTTTACTATGGCATTTCAACCAATTGTAAATTGTAAGACGCGCTCTATCTTTGGCTATGAAGCTCTAGTGCGAGGCATTAATAATGAGTCTGCATATTCTGTTATCGCAAAAGTAAATGAAGAAAATCGTTATACTTTTGATCAGTTCTGTCGAATAAAAGCGATTGCTTTAGCCGCTAAGTTAGGGGTTGATTCTATGCTTAGCATTAACTTTTTACCCAATGCTATTTATAAGCCTGAGCGGTGTATTCGTACCACCTTAGAAGCAGCTAAAAAATATAACTTTCCGACGCAACGAATTATGTTTGAGTTTACTGAAGTTGAGAAAATAGAAGACAGTGCTCACATTAAGCGAGTGGTTGAATATTATCAATCTCTAGGCTTTACAACAGCTCTGGATGATTTTGGATCTGGTTACTCGGGCCTTAATTTATTAGCCGATTTTCAAACGGATATTATTAAGCTCGATATGGAGCTGATCCGAAATATCGATTCAGATAAAGTACGCCAATCAATAGTGACTCATAGCTTAAATATGCTTCGTGAATTAAATATCACCCCATTAGCAGAGGGGATTGAGACCCTTGCAGAATATACATGGTTAAAAGCCGCAGGTATTGAGTTAATGCAAGGGTATTTATTTGCTAAACCAGGCTTTGAGAGCTTGCCAGTAGTTGATTTTATTGACTATTGATTACTCTTTGGTAGTGCCAGCGATAACAGTGCTGCTAGGGCAATAAAGCAGCTTGAGATCCATAAGCAGGCTTCAAGTCCATATTGTTGATACACCCAGCCCGATAAAACAGTGCCTAGTAATCTCCCCATAGCATTGGCCATATAATAAAAGCCTACATCAAGTGACACGCCATCACTATCAGCAAGCCTTACAATTAAATAGCTATGCAATGATGAGTTAATCGCAAACACCGCACCAAATATCAGTAAACCGATAATAACGGATGCTTGTATATAAAAGTCAAAATGCAGAGCTAAGGCAATAATGGCCGGTATAGCTGTTAAGTAACTGGCCCATAAAAAAGCGCTACGGCCACAGGGCACCTGAACTGATTTTTTTCCTGTACTCATTATGTTTGTAATATGAGGCGCAAAAGACTGCACTATGCCATAGCCAATCACCCAGCTTGCCATAAAGCCGCCAACCCACCAATGATCCCAACCAAAGGTTGCGGCTAAAAATACAGGCAAGGCAACCACAAACCAGACATCTCTTGCGCCGAATAAAAACATTCGTGCGGCTGAGAGTACATTAATGGCTTTGCTTTTGGAGAACAGCTCACTAAATTTGGCTTTATTTTTAGCTTTGCCTAGGTCTTCTTTTAATGCGAATAAACTAAATAGCCAAACCATAGTGAGCATGCAGATCATGATTAGCATTGCGCCATGAAACTCTAGCAAAGTCAGCAGTACGCCACCTAAAAAGAAGCCAACACCTTTTAACGCATTTTTAGAACCCGTTAAAATAGCCACCCATTTGAAAAGCTGGCCTTGCGCGTCTTTTGGTACTAGTAACTTAATAGCGCTTTTGGCGCTCATTTTATTCAGATCTTTTGCGATCCCTGAAAGCGCCTGCGCAGCCATCACATAAATTACGGTGAGTGTATCTACAGGTGCCATAAGCATTGCCAAAGACACAATTTGTAATGCTAAGCCAATGTTCATGGTTTTATTCAGGCCGAATCGAGCTCCCAGCCATCCGCCCACTAAATTGGTGATCACACCAAAAATTTCATAAAACAAAAACAACATAGCAATACTAAGTGGGCTGTAACCTAATTGATAAAAATACAGCACCACGAGCATCCGCAATGCGCCATCAGTTAAAGTAAATGCCCAGTAATTACCGGTAATGATCAAATATTGTTTTATTTGTGGGGAGAGTGCTGTGAATCGATCCACGGTTAATTATTCCTTGTCAGCTAGACCAACTTTACGTACCAGTTCCGCAGTTCGGTTCGCGTAGCCCCATTCATTGTCGTACCACACATAAAGTTTTACTTGAGTGTCGTTGATCACCATGGTTGATAGCGCATCAATGATGCTGGAACGAGGATCGGTTTTGTAGTCAATAGATACCAGTGGGCGTTCTTCGTAGCCCATTATGCCTTTTAGTTCATTTTCAGCAGCATCCTTAAGTAATTTATTTACTTCAGCAACGGTAGTACCGCGCTCAAGTTCAAATACACAGTCAGTAATTGATGCGTTAGTTAGCGGTACGCGAATAGCATGGCCATTTAGTTTACCTTTTAACTCTGGAAAAATATGCGTTATAGCAGTAGCTGAACCAGTTGTAGTGGGGATCAAACTTGTGCCACATGAACGTGCACGGCGTAAGTCTTTATGCGGCGCATCAATAATTGTTTGGGTGTTGGTTATGTCATGAATGGTGGTGATTGAGCCATGCTTGATACCAATTTTTTCATGAATAACTTTTACTACTGGTGCTAAGCAGTTAGTTGTGCATGATGCAGCGGTAATGATTGGGTAAATCTCTTTATTATAAAGGTGGTCGTTTACACCTATTACTACATTTAAAATACCCTCTTCTTTTACTGGTGCTGTAACAACAACGCGTTTTACACCTTGATCTAGGTAAGCTTGCAGTAGTGCCTTGGTTTTAATTTTACCCGACGCTTCAATAACGACATCACAGTTAGACCAATCAGTCTGTTCTGTTTTAGTGTTTTGCGTAAAAGCAATTGTTTTACCATTAATTATAATAGTATCTTCAGTATGACTTGCTTCGTGATGCCATTTACCGTGTACTGAATCAAACGTCATTAAATGAGCGAATGTTTCAGCATTACCGCCTGGATCGTTAATATGGACAATTTCTATATCATGCCAATCAAATGCTGCGCGCATTGATAATCGGCCCATACGGCCAAAACCATTTATACCTACTTTTACTGTCATAATTACATCCTGATTAATTGTTGGGTTGTAAGTGCGGTAAAGCTAGCGCTTCATTACGTTAGCCAATGTTAAATTGTGCTGTGTTTATTAAAGTTATCGTTAACTGCAAAAGCTCACTTTATTAGGTCGTTTATGCATAGTCGCTAATCGCTTAAGGCTGTTGATGATCAGATGGAGATTACTTTCAGTGGTTGTACTAATAATCGTCTTGCTCCATTGTGGCAATCTTGGATTAATTTGGTAAAACACCCATTGTCCGTGCTTTCTATCTGTAATGATGCCGGCTTTCTTTAATACGGCTAAGTTACGCGATACCTTTGGTTGGCTTTGCTCTTGCAGTGCTACCATTAATTCGCAAACACATAACTCGCCATAGTAGTTGGTTAACATTAAAGTTTTTAATCGGATCTGATCAGTTAAGCATTTATAAAATATGCTTGGATCTATCGATAACTCGTTATCTTGACCTGAGATGGTACTACTACATAGTGGCACATACTGATGTGATTGCAGGTTATTAATATTACCGTGTACGTCAATAAACATATCCAGTCGTTTATCAAGTTCATAGAGGGTTACGACAAAGGGCTCTAAACCTACCATTACTGTTGGATCTGCAATATCCCACGCAAGTTGCAACAGTGCGCCTTTATAAGCTCTGCATTCATTGTTTGCTCTTTTACATAGCGTAATAACATAATCAAAAGTCTTATCTGTAAACTCAGCTATATGTTTTGCGCTGAGCTCAGTTATCGGCAAGTTAAACTTTTGCAAACAATTAATTGTTCTAGGATCAATATCTTTAGGAGCGATCCCAGCACTATAAACATCAAAAATCTCTCCCGCTTTATTTCGCAGTAATACTTCTGCCATTTGTGAACGGG
This sequence comes from Pseudoalteromonas sp. SR44-5, assembly GCF_014163675.1. Classification (NCBI taxonomy): domain Bacteria; kingdom Pseudomonadati; phylum Pseudomonadota; class Gammaproteobacteria; order Alteromonadales; family Pseudoalteromonadaceae; genus Pseudoalteromonas; species Pseudoalteromonas sp. SR44-5. The sequence continues at coordinate 552 of NZ_JACJDT010000046.1, read as the reverse complement.
CTGAATTCTCAGTGCACAGAAAGAGCACACTTTGCTTTGAGCTATTACTTTGGGACATGTAAATTAAATATTCTGACTGACAATATCCATTAAGTGTATATATGAAATTTCATATATACAATACTAGTGTTATTAATATCAACGTATATGAATGTGAAACCCTATTTTAGAAGGATTGAACAATAGCGATTATCTATTTTTTAGATGTGTTTTTAAGCATCTTGGCTAAAAAGCAAGCGTAAGGCATGTTTTTTATAGTTTTCTTTAAAAAACGCTTGCGTAAAATTCGCCGCGCCCTATAATGCGACCCCACTGAGACGGCAGCAGGCAACGCTTAGCGAGGCAAGAGTTAATCAGTTAGTCGAGTAAAACTTGAGTTTAGATTTTTAATAAAATTTAAATTAAGTGTTGACAAAAAAATAGGAAGGCGTAATATGCGCAGCCCTAGCGAGATAAAGTTTAACTTTAACCGCAACGTTCTTTAACAATATAAAGCAATCATCTGTGTGGGCACTCGTACAGATTGAGTTCTAACAGCCAAGCTTAGTTCGC
>NZ_JACJDT010000045.1:0-39524 GCF_014163675.1 Pseudoalteromonas sp. SR44-5 | reverse complement strand
CCGCCAGCGTTCAATCTGAGCCATGATCAAACTCTTCAATTAAAAGTTTTTTGTCTTTCGACAGCTCAATGAATTCTGAATTTATTTAATATCTTTCGATATTGAATTGACTGTGCCGAAGCAACCTATAAATAAGTTACTTCTGTTGGTCACTCAGTTTCAATTGAGACTCTAAATTTTTTGCCTTGCTTAGCTATCTAAAAGAAAGTTAAGCTCGGCTGTTAGAACTCAATCTGTACGAGTGCCCACACAGATGATTGCTTTATATTGTTAAAGAACGTTGCGATTAAAGTTAAACTTTATCTCGCTAGGGCTGCGCATATTACGCTTTCCTATTTTTTTGTCAACACTTAATTTTAAACTTTATTAAAAATCTAAACTTAAGTTTTACTCGACTAACTGATTAACTCTTGCCTCGCTAAGCGTTGCTGTCTGCCGTCTCAGTGGGGTCGCATTATAGGGAGATCCAAAAACAGATCAACCTTTTTTTGAAGAAAACTTAAAATAAAACACTGTTCGCTGAGTATTTAAGCTAAACGCTCAAAAACAACACTAAACTAGACTGTTTTTAACTATATAAGTGCAAGTTAAATGAAGAAACCCAGATTCAATCTTTAATCGAAAAAACGATCCACTACTGAAATGATCAATATTTTGATCAAATGACCTAAGTTTATAATCTTTACCTATGTATATTGTTAATAACTTATGAGGGTCAAACACTGACAGTCGCAGTTATCACGCATTTAAATCATAGGTAAAAGTAGACTCTATAGATTTATACAGCTACATATTCAGTAGCAAGATAACTTTCAAAGCTATAAATGTTATTACCGACCATGAAATTTAAATTAACAAGCTAGTTGAATAACAAATGGTTATTAAGGGAAGTAGATTCTAGTGACGCTTAGTGGGCTTACAAAGATGTTGGTTTGATAATGGTATAGTTGAAATGTTGCGCTATATACAGGGATACTGATAGCGATATTATTTTTTGCCAAATTTTAGATATTAAAAAGCCGAGCTTATGCTCGGCTTTTTGGTGTCTTTAAGACTTACTCAGCAGACTGCGCGTCTTCTTGAACTTCTTCGTTCGCAGATGTGCGACCTACTAGTTCAATATAAGCCATTGGTGCATTGTCACCAGCACGGAAGCCACACTTAATAATACGAGTGTAACCACCTGGACGGTCTGTATTGCGAGGACCGATTTCACTGAACAACTTACCAACTACTTCTTTATCACGCGTGCGAGCAAACGCTAAACGGCGATTTGCTACACTGTCAGTCTTAGCCAGTGTGATTAAAGGTTCAATTACACGACGTAACTCTTTCGCTTTTGGCAAAGTAGTTTTGATGATTTCATGTTTCACCAAAGAACCTGCCATATTGCTGAACATCGCTTTACGATGGCTGCTGTTACGGTTTAATTGACGACCACTCTTACGATGGCGCATGACCCTATCCTTCTAACTAAACTAATATAGTGATTTAGATTATTCAGCTAGGCTTGCAGGTGGCCAATTTTCTAGGCGCATACCTAGAGATAGACCACGTGAAGCTAGCACGTCTTTAATTTCAGTCAGAGACTTCTTGCCTAAGTTAGGCGTTTTAAGAAGCTCGACTTCTGTGCGCTGAACTAAATCACCGATATATTGAATTTGCTCGGCTTTCAAACAGTTTGCTGAACGCACTGTTAGTTCAAGATCATCAACTGGACGAAGTAGAATAGGATCGAATTCTGGCTTCTCTTCTTTCTCTTCTGGCTCAGTAACATCACGTAAGTCTACGAATGCTTCTAGCTGCTCAGCTAAGATAGTCGACGCACGGCGGATCGCTTCTTCTGGATCTATAGTGCCGTTTGTTTCCATATCAATGATTAACTTGTCTAAGTCTGTACGTTGTTCAACACGTGCTGATTCAACCGAGTACGCAATACGTTCAACTGGGCTAAATGATGCATCAAGCAACAATCTACCAATTGGACGCTCATCGTCATCAGAGGATAAACGGCTAGATGCCGGCACATACCCACGACCACGTTCAACACGAATTCGCATGCTGATCGCACTATTATCTGCCGTTAAATGACAAATAATATGATCTGGGTTGGCAATGGTTACATCGCCGTCGTGCTGAATATCAGCCGCAGTCACAGGGCCTACACCAGACTTAGTCAGGGTAAGAAAAACTTCATCTTTACCTTCCAAAGTAACTGCTAGACCTTTAAGATTTAACAGAATTTCAATGATGTCTTCTTGTACGCCTTCTTTCGCGCTGTATTCGTGCAACACACCGTCGATTTCAACTTCGGTTACTGCACATCCTGGCATTGACGAAAGAAGTATACGGCGTAAGGCATTCCCAAGAGTATGACCGAAGCCACGCTCTAATGGCTCTAAAACTACTTTAGAACGAGTTGGGTTAATAGCGTCGATATCGACTAACCTTGGTTTTAGAAATTCTGTAACAGAACCCTGCATTTTATCCTCTCTTAACTCTTAACTTTACTTAGAGTAAAGTTCGACGATTAGTTGTTCATTGATGTCCGCAGACAGGTCTGAACGCTCTGGTAGGCGTTTGAAATTACCTTCCATTTTCTTACCGTCAACTTCAACCCAAGTCGGTTTTTCACGTTGCTCGGCTAGTTCTAGAGCAGCGATGATACGAGCTTGTGTCTTAGACTTTTCACGGATAACTACTACATCTTCTGGAGTAATTACGAATGAAGGAATGTTCACTACACGACCATTAACTAAAACCGCTTTGTGGCTTACTAACTGACGTGCTTCAGCACGTGTGCTTGCAAAACCCATGCGGTATACAACATTGTCTAAACGTTGCTCTAAAAGCTGTAACAAGTTTTCACCTGTGTTGCCCTTAAGGCGAGCAGCTTCTTTGTAGTAGTTACGGAATTGCTTTTCTAATACACCGTAGATACGACGTACTTTTTGCTTTTCACGTAATTGTAAACCGTAATCAGATAAGCGACCTTTACGAGCGCCGTGCTGACCAGGTGCAGTCTCAAGTTTACACTTAGAGTCGATAGCTCTTACGCCGCTCTTAAGGAACAGGTCAGTACCTTCACGACGACTCAGCTTGAGCTTAGGGCCCAAATATCTTGCCATGTTATTTCTCCTAACCTATTGTTAAACGCGACGTTTCTTCGGTGGACGACAACCATTGTGTGGTATTGGCGTCACGTCAGTAATGTTGGTGATACGGTAACCAGCAGCATTCAAAGCACGTACAGCAGATTCACGACCTGGACCTGGACCTTTGATGAAAACTTCTAGATTTTTTAAACCGTATTCTTGAGCAGCAGTACCTGCACGCTCTGCAGCAACCTGAGCAGCGAATGGTGTAGATTTACGTGAACCACGGAAACCTGAACCACCGGCAGTAGCCCATGATAGTGCATTACCTTGACGGTCGGTAATTGTAACAATAGTGTTGTTGAAAGAAGCATGAACATGAGCCATACCATCAGCAACTTGCTTTTTAACCTTTTTACGACGAATTGGTGTCTTAGCCATAATACTATCCCCTTATCGCTTAATAGGCTTACGAGGACCCTTACGGGTACGCGCGTTAGTCTTTGTTCTTTGACCACGTAGTGGTAAAGAGCGACGGTGACGTAGGCCACGGTAACAACCAAGGTCCATAAGGCGCTTGATATTCAAAGTAACTTCACGACGAAGATCACCTTCTACAGTGTACTTGCCAACTGCTTCACGCAATACGTCAAGTGTTTCGTCTGAAAGTTCACCGATTTTTGTGGTTTCGGCGATACCAGTCGCTACTAAGATAGCCTTAGAGCGAGTCTTACCTATGCCATAAATAGCTGTTAAACCAATAACTGCATGTTTATGATCAGGGACGTTAATGCCAGCGATACGGGCCACTAACACATCTCCTATATTTGAATTCGGTTATCATCTGTTTGAAGAGCCCGTAAGGATACTCAAACGAAGACCAAATCACAACTGAAAACACAGGCCGAGAAACCTCAGCCTGCACGACTTATAAATTAACCTTGCCTTTGCTTATGCTTAGGCTCACTGCAAATTACACGTACAACACCGGCACGTTTAATAACTTTACAGTTACGGCATATTTTCTTAACGGAAGCACGTACTTTCATTGCTCAACTCCGTAAACTGACCTTATCGACCGTAGCCTTTAAGGTTCGCTTTTTTCAGCACAGAATCATATTGATGAGACATCATATGAGTCTGTACTTGTGCCATAAAGTCCATGATCACAACAACGATAATCAAAATTGATGTACCGCCGAAGTAGAATGGCGTTTGCCATGCCATGGTCATGAATTCGGGCACCAGACAGATAAAGGTTATATACAAAGCACCTGCCAATGTCAGGCGTGTCATCACTTTATCAATGTATTTCGATGTCTGCTCGCCTGGACGAATACCTGGGATAAATGCGCCAGATTTTTTCAGGTTATCTGCTGTTTCACGTGGGTTAAAAACCAACGCTGTGTAGAAAAAGCAGAAGAAGATAATAGCCGCAGCTAAAACTATTGCATACAAAGGCTGACCTGGAGTCAACGTTGTAGCAATCGCTTGTAGCACATCAGCGACAGGACCTTCACCCTGGCCGAACCAGCTGGCAATAGTACCAGGGAACAGAATTATACTGCTAGCAAAGATTGGTGGAATAACACCCGCCATGTTTACTTTTAGTGGTAAATGCGTGCTTTGGGCAGCAAATACTTGACGACCTTGTTGGCGCTTTGCGTAGTTAACGACGATACGACGTTGTCCACGTTCAAAGAACACTACAAGATAAGTAACAGCGAATACGATTACCGCAATCAATAACAGTGCTAAAACATGTAAATCACCTTGGCGCGCCATTTCGGCTGTCGAACCAATAGCAGACGGCAGGTTAGCTACAATACCAACAAATATTAGAACTGAGATACCGTTACCGATACCACGTTCAGTTATTTGCTCGCCCAACCACATCAGGAACATAGTACCAGTTACTAAACTCACCACTGCGGTGAAGTAGAAACCGAGACCTGGGTTAACAACTAACCCGTCCATCATACCCGGTAAGCTTGTCGCAATACCGATCGATTGGATAGTAGCAAGCAAGAGCGTGCCGTAGCGTGTGTACTGGCTAATTTTCTTACGACCTTGTTCACCTTCTTTCTTAAGCTCTATAAACGGAGGATACATATGCGTTAATAGTTGCGTAATAATTGAAGCTGTGATGTAAGGCATTATACCCAGTGCTAACACCGAAGCGCGCTCAAGCGCACCACCGCTGAACATGTTGAACATTTCAACAATGGTGCCCTTTTGTTGCTCGAAGAAATCGGCAAGTACAGCGGCGTCAATCCCAGGGATTGGCACAAATGAACCTAGACGGTAAATAATGATAGCGCCCAATACGAATAGTAATCGACGTTTCAATTCCGAAAGCCCACTTTGTGCACTTTGTGTATCTTGACCTGGTTTAGCCATTAGTACTTCCTTAGTCTTCTACCTTGCCTCCGGCGGCTTCGATAGCTTCGCGAGCACCTTTAGAGGCTTTAAGGCCTTTAACGGTAACAGCGCGTGAAACTTCGCCAGATTTAACAACTTTAACGAACAGAACGTTCTTTTTAACTAGACCAGCTGCCTGTAGCGTACCTAGGTCTACCACATCGCCTTCAACTTTAGCGATCTCGTATAGGTTTATTTCTGCAGATACTAAAGATTTGCGAGAAGTGAAACCAAACTTAGGTAGACGACGTTGCATAGGCATTTGACCGCCTTCAAAACCAACGCGTACTTTACCGCCAGAACGTGACTTTTGACCTTTGTGACCACGGCCACCAGTCTTACCTAGACCAGAACCGATACCACGACCAACACGTTTACCAGCAGATTTAGAACCTGCAGCAGGAGAAAGTGTATTCAAATGCATTCGAATTACCCCTCAACCTTAACCATGTATGAAACTTGGTTGATCATACCACGTACACATGCTGTGTCTTCTAACTCAACAGTGTGATTGATACGACGTAAACCAAGACCGCGTAATGTAGCTTTATGTTTCGGTAAACGACCGATAGAGCTCTTTACTTGTGTTACTTTTACAGTTTTATTAGCCATGGTTTACCCCAGAATCTCGTCTACTCGAAGACCACGTTTTGCAGCGATCGACTGAGGAGAATTCATATTCTCAAGAGCTGAGATCGTTGCACGTACAACGTTGATCGGGTTAGTAGAACCGTAACATTTAGAAAGTACGTTCTGCACACCAGTAACTTCTAGTACTGCACGCATAGCACCACCTGCGATGATACCAGTACCTTCAGATGCTGGTTTCATAAACACAAGAGAGCCAGCATGACGTCCTTTAACAGGATGCTGTAATGTGTTGCCATTTAGGTCTACGTTGATCATGTTACGACGTGCTTTTTCCATTGCTTTTTGAATAGCAGCTGGAACTTCACGTGCTTTACCATAACCGAAACCTACTTTACCTGCGCCGTCACCAACTACAGTTAGTGCAGTGAAGCTAAAGATACGACCACCTTTAACTACTTTAGACACACGGTTCACCGCGATTAGCTTTTCAGCTAGATCAGGCTGTTGTTGCTTTGCTTCTACGTTAGCCATTGTCTACTCCTAGAATTGCAAACCGGCTTCACGCGCAGCATCTGCTAGCGCCTTCACACGGCCGTGATATTTAAAGCCACTGCGATCAAAAGCAATCTTTTCGATGCCTTTGTCAGCCGCACGTTCAGCAACCGCTTTACCAACTGCTTGCGCAGCTGCAACGTTGCCTGTGCCTTTAACTGTTTCGCTAATAGCTTTCTCAACAGTAGAAGCAGCAGCCAGTACATTACCCTCAGCGTTTACAACTTGAGCGTAAATGTGACGTGGCGTGCGGTGGATAACAAGACGCGTTGTGCCTTGTTCAATATAATTTCTACGAGTGCGTTTAGCACGACGTAGACGAGCTGTTTTTTTATCCATCGTCTTACCTTACTTCTTCTTAGCCTCTTTACGGCGTACATTCTCATCTGAATAACGAACACCTTTACCTTTATAAGGCTCAGGTTTACGGTATGCACGAATGTTAGCAGCTGTTTGACCAACTAACTGCTTATCTACGCCCTTAACTAGAACTTCTGTTTGGCTTGGAGTTTCAATCGTAATTCCTTCAGGAACTGCGAAATTAACTGGGTGTGAGAAACCAAGAGTTAAATCTAATGTTTTACCCTTAGCTGCAGCACGGTAACCAACGCCTACTAACTGAAGTTTCTTCTCGTAACCTTCATGCGTACCAACAATCATATTGTTGATTAGAGCGCGAGCAGTACCTGCTTGTGCCCATGCATTGGCTACGCCTTCACGAGGTAAAGTTGTAATAACGTTGTCGTTAAGTTGTACTTCAACTGCAGAGTTGATAGTACGCGTTAATTCGCCGTTTTTGCCTTTAACTGTGATGTCCTGGCCTTTTAATGTAACTTCTACACCGGCAGGAACATTAATTGGTGCCTTTGCTATGCGAGACATAGTTCCCCTCCGATTAAGCTACAAAACCAATGATTTCACCACCAACACCAGCACTACGTGCGGCGCGGTCTGTCATTAGGCCTTTAGAAGTTGATACGATAGCGATACCTAGACCACCCATTACCTTTGGTAATTCGTCACGTCTCTTATAGATACGCAAACCAGGGCGGCTAACACGCTGGATATTTTCAATAACAGCTTTGCCTTCGAAGTATTTCAACTCGATAGAAAGCTCAGGTTTAACATCACCGCTGATTGTGAAATCAACGATATAACCTTCATCTTTTAATACTTTAGCTAATGCTACTTTCAGCTTTGAATTAGGCATCGTTACAGATACTTTTTTCGCTGACTGACCGTTACGAATTCGTGTAAACAAATCCGCGATAGGATCTTGCAAGCTCATAGTCTTACTCCCGTGATTCTATTACCAGCTAGCCTTTTTAAGGCCAGGAATTTCACCGCGCATAGCTGCTTCGCGAACTTTGATACGGCTCATGCCGAATTTGCGAAGGTAACCATGTGGGCGGCCCGTAATGTTACAACGATTACGTTGACGTGCAGGGCTAGAATCACGTGGTAAAGCTTGTAGCTTAAGTACCGCGTCCCAACGATCATCGTCAGATGTTTTCACATCACTGATGATAGCTTTTAGTGCTGCGCGCTTTTCAGCGAACTGAGCAACTAATTTCGTGCGCTTTGCTTCGCGCGCTTTCATAGAATTCTTTGCCATAACCCTACCCTTATTTCTTGAATGGGAAGTTAAACGCTTCTAACAACGCACGGCCTTCCTCATCTGTTTTCGCAGATGTAGTGATTGTGATATCCATACCGCGTACGCGGTCTACTTTATCATAATCAATTTCTGGGAAGATGATTTGTTCACGTACGCCCATGCTGTAGTTACCACGTCCATCAAAAGACTTAGCACTTACACCACGGAAGTCACGGATACGTGGGATAGCGATTGAAACCAAACGCTCAAAAAAGTCCCACATACGCTCGCCGCGTAGGGTTACTTTACAACCAATTGGGTAGCCTTCACGTACTTTAAAGCCAGCAACAGATTTGCGTGCTTTAGTAATGAGTGGCTTCTGACCAGCGATTGCTTCTAGATCCGCAACAGCGTTGTCTAGAATTTTCTTGTCAGCTAGGGCTTCGCCCACGCCCATATTCAATGTGATCTTTTCGATCTGAGGGACTTGCATGACAGAGCTGAAACCAAACTTCTCTTGAAGTTCAGCAACTACTTTGTCTTTATATACTTCATGCAGTTTCGCCATCATTCTACTCCAACTATTAGATAGTTTTACCAGTAGATTTAAAGATACGTAATTTCTTACCATCTTCAATCTTGAAACCTACACGATCTGCTTTACTCGTTTCCGAGTTGAAGATCGCAACGTTTGATACGTCAATAGACGCTTCTTTCTCAACAATACCACCTGGCTGGTTCAATTGTGGAACCGGCTTTTGGTGCTTCTTGATTAAGTTAATGCCTTCGACAAATACTCGACCAGACTCGGTAACAACTGAAAGCACTTTGCCGCGCTTACCTTTGTCTTTACCTGCTAGAACGATTACTTCGTCATCACGACGGATTTTTGCTGCCATGATTGACTCCTTACAGTACTTCTGGGGCTAGTGAAACGATTTTCATGAACTTATCATTACGAAGTTCGCGAGTCACAGGGCCGAAAATACGTGTACCAATTGGCTGCAAGTTATCATTTAAGATAACAGCCGCATTGCTGTCAAAACGGATCAAAGAACCATCTGGACGACGAACGCCTTTCTTAGTACGCACAACTACCGCGTTTTTAACATCACCTTTCTTCACTTTACCGCGAGGAATCGCTTCTTTAACAGAAACTTTAATGATGTCACCAATCGCTGCATAACGACGGTGCGAACCGCCTAAGACTTTAATACACTGCACTTTGCGAGCGCCGCTGTTATCAGCAACTTCCAGCTGAGTTTGCATTTGGATCATGTTAATGACCTCCGGTGTAGTTATTACAACTGTCTTAAATTTGTTTAAAATCAAGACATTTAGGTTAAAAACCACTCAAAAAACAATCTAGTTGTCTCCCAAGGGCGGGCAATTGTATCAGCATTGCGGGGGTAGTGGTAGGTTATTTTTTAATTAATTTAGAATAACGAGGATGGTTGTTTTGTCGATGAAACATATTTTGCTATTTTAGCATTGATTATAAAACAATCAGGGCAATTTTATGCCCTGATTGTTTTATCACCGAATAAAATCGGCATTATTTGCCAAACAAACCTTTTAACTTATCTTTAATTTTATCTTTCGCTTTTTCTTTTACTTCATCTTCTGCCGCTTTGCTTACATCTAAGCTGATGCCAACATCATGAAATGGTCCTTTGATTCGTACTGGAATTTTAAAGCCGGTACTATCATCTTTGGTCCCCTGCCCTTCGAGTGAATCGACTATGCCTGTCACTAAGCGGTAGTTAACTGTCGTTGCGGGTAGATTAACATCCCCTTCACCACTAATACGTACTAATGGACTTAACAAACTCAGATCTGTGTTTTTACCTACGCCATTGGTAAAGTTAAAGCTACCCGTTAGCGCAGAGAAGTCAGTTTGCTGGGAATTATCAAAGCCAGTATCTAGCCCTTCGGATATTGCACCAAAGTTACCCTTAATTAGCTCTTTGCCTTTGCGAACCATTTCAGCAATGTTGGCGCCTTTTACTGCACCATCGGCAAATTCAAATGCTAGTTTACCCTGTAGGGCACTCATAAAGTCTTTTTGGCTCTGACCTGATGTTGCTAAGTCCCAATTGAGTGAGCCTTTGCCCATTAGCTTATCGAAGCCAGCGGCATCTGTCAGCAATGGTTGTGCGTCTATTTTATCTAACGAGAAGTTGGTGCTGATTTTGTAAGGAGCTTGTTTCGCATTAACTGTTACAGTGCCTTTACCATTACCTTCGTAGGCGGCAAACTTATCTAGGCTAATTTTCGCTACGCCTTTGTTAAGGTTTACAGTGAATTGATTAGCGCCAAGTTTGATTTCATTTGCTTTTAAGCCACTTGAACGGATCACCACATTCGCATCTAAGGCATTTAAGCCACTTAAATCCATTTTTGTGTCATCCCATACAATTGGTTTGGCTGGCTCGTCACTTTTAGGTTCTGGTTTCTCTGCTGGCGCTACCACCTCAGGTAAGTAAGGATTTAAGTCCAGCATACCTAAATCGATGTCAGCATTAACGGCTAAACGCTTACCTAAATTAAGCTCGCTTTTTCCTTTGATCTCTAATGCATCAAGAGTGGCGACTAATTCAGCTAGGTTGAACTTATCACCTTGCATACGCATTTTGCCGCTAACACTAAATGCATTAAAGGCGCTTTCTTTAGCGTTCAGCTCGACTCCCTGCCATTTAGCAATGTCTTTTACTGAATCACCACTGAGCGCTAATTGACCTTGAATCTCTTTACCTTGACCGGCTATTAAGCCTTTAAACTCAACATCAACTAACTTTGAAGTGACATCAGTTGTCACATTAAATGTATCACCTGCTATTGCTTTAGCTGGGTTATCAACTGTTACATCAAGCTCAAAGCGCTCTTGCATATAAGTGATCCCACCTTTGACTTCGAGTGATTTATGCAGTGAAGGCAGTAAGATAGCCAATTCTAAATCGCTAATTTGCTGTTTAGCTCCCGTTTGACCATCTAAATAAGTAAACGACCCACCATATATAGCTACTTCACCTAATTGAATATCAAATTTTTCAGGTAGTTTGACTGCCTCACCTGCTTGAGTTTGCTGCTCAGATTTCGTAGCTACTGCATCAAATAACTGCCAGTTAGCTTTACCATTTTTATCTGTTTCAAGCAGAATATTGGGTTCATTGATCACAAACTTTTCTAGTTTAAGTTCACCACCAAATAGCGAAAACCAAGGAATATGAACTGCAAGTTGCTGCATGCTTGCCATATCTGCACGTGAGCCAGTTTTCATATTGGCAAAATGCACATCTTCAAGTTCAAGCTTCAAAGAAGGAAAAACGGATAATGTTTTATCGCCTTTAATAGTTAAAGTACGCCCAGTGGTTTGCTCAACCTGCTCAGAGACTTTATTAAAAATGGCATCGGTTGGAATTAAAAACGGTGCAGCAATAATTAAAGCAACAAGCAATAATAATATGACACCAATAACTTTAAATAAGGTCTTCATGATGGTCCTTTCAAATGTGCAAATAATGTTCTTATCATAGCGGGAGTTAGCATTAAAATCATTGTGCAACGAAGAAAAATGCAATTTCCTGCATTCTACAGTGAATATATGAATTGTTACTGAAACATTTTGATACCTTTAGCTGCAAAACCATATAGCTGAATTTCGCAAAGCCGCGGGGCTTTCACAGCAAGAGCTAGCCGATGCTAGCGCCGTTTCACGCAAAACAATCAGCACGGTCGAAACATCACGCTTTACACCTTCAGTGATCATTGCATTGAAGATAGCTCGGCAGTTTGAAACTACTGTAGAGCAGTTATTTTCACTTGAATAAGCAGATTAAACCCTTTAAATGCAATCTTGTGCAGATTTAACTTATCAAGATTGCATCCCCTGTATTCTTCGGTATGATGCACAGCCCTGTTGTTTTAAGACGTTTTGCGCTAAAATTAAACAACTGAAAAATGTATTTAACCGGAGTACCATCAGGCATGAAAAAATTGCTCATTTCACCTTCACAAATGGCATTAGGCGAACAAGAAGGCCATATTTATCAAAATATTCTAAAGCAGGCTTCTGAAATCAGCTTAAACCTGATGGCGGTGAAAATAGAAAATCATCCTGAAGACTTCTTAGGTTGGTGCTATGAACTACTTAATGCTAGCCGTGACCGTATTAATCATGATTTACTCGAAACCAATCAATTACCAATTTTAAAAAAGCTTAATGACTTATTAGTTTCAGCAATTAGCTTCTTACAATTGAAAACATTACGCGTAGCGCCTTGGCCTGTAGTTAGTGTATTTATAGAGCAGCATAAAGATGTGTTAGCCCTTGATGAACAGTTACGCCTTGCCAACTATATAGCTGGTATTCGCGAGCAATCACTGAAAGAGATGATCCCTGAAGATTTATTAGCATTTAGTGGTAAACATACTTCTGCACTGGATCCAAGTAGTTATAATTTTGATGTCGAATGGTTTAGCTCTACTAAAAGCGCCAAAGCTTTTCATCAAATGCTTGCCGACCTGCCGGCATTATTTGATGAAGCATTAGCACATATACCTTTAGAAGGTGAAGTAACTGAAGCTGATTACCAAGAATTTGTGGTCAAATATTTAAAAGCCTTTACTGATAGCAATGAAAAGCCAACGCTTGCACCGGCAACTCGTCTATTAGCAATGCGCCGCCCAGATGTTTTTACACCAATTAATAACACCCGTTTAGATGCACTTTGTTCAGCATTGGCTATTACTAAATTAAATAATCGTGACTTTGCGCGTTATTGGCAGGATATTGTCCAAGCAGTTCATGGTATGTCTTGGTTTAAAATGGCAAGTGGTGACAGCGAGCTGGATCAACAACTTGTTGCAATCAAAGCATTAATTCCGTGCTTTTTCTATCATGCAGACAAAAACACGCCTGAAAACTCTAACTACATCAAGTTATTGAGCAAGCCAAAGCGTACAACTACCACTGGCACTAGAAAAGTGCGTCGTGGTAAAGAGTCTGCTGAAATACTTGTTGATCGCGCACTTGCTGCTGACGATATGCCTGAGCATATTCGCGCAAAGCGTGATTCAATTATCAGCGAAGTACAAAAAGGCCGTGGCGTGAACGAAACAATCAGCCTAATGCGTACTATTTTTGGTTAAACCACAGTAAAAAATACAAAAACCCGCTGCAACTGAGTTGTGCATGCGGGTTTTTTTACGCACCAATAAAGTGCGCAAGCTTCGTAAAAAACAATCTCCTCCTTTCACTATAAATATTTATACCTTTGTTTATAAAGTAATTTAAATATAAATTATTGCTTTTCATTTAACTTGGCACAAGCAGTGCTATTACCCTAGTAGACAACTAAAAATAGGATCCGCAATTATAGACTGCAATCTAATTAATAATTGCGAGCCAAAAAATCAGCATAACAACAGGATACCAAACATGTTAAAACTAAAATCAGCAATTGCGATCAGCACACTTGTACTCATGGGTGCAACATCTACAGCAGCATATGCAGAAGTAACAGCCAATGCCGCAGCAACTTCAAACTACTTATGGCGTGGTCAAGAACAAACCGGTGGTGATGCTGCAATTTCAGGTGGTATTGATTATGCCAACGAATCAGGTTTTTATGCTGGTACTTGGGCTTCAAATGCAAGCTGGGCCGATGAAATGACCTACGAGCTTGATCTCTATGCTGGTTTTGGTGGCGATATTAATGAAAATATGAGCTATGACGTTGGCTACATCTATTACGCTTACCCTGATGCAGCTTCTGGCGCAGACGCTGATTTTTCTGAAATTTACGGTAGCATCAGTATGGGTGGCTTTAGCTTTGGCGCATCAGTTCTTGCAACTTCAGCCGCAAGCGGTGATGGCACAGACTTTGGTGATTCGTTATACCTGACTGCAGATTACGGTTTCGCAGTTGGTACTAATGGCACTGAAATGGCCTTACACTTAGGCCACTACTCTGGTGATTTTATTGGTGATGACGATATCATCGATTACGGTGTATCTATCTCTAAAGATGGCTTCACTTTTGGTCTATCAGATACCGATATGGATGACAGTGATATTAAGGCTTACGTTGCTTTTTCAATGGACTTTAGCCTATAAAAAGAATGTGTTACTTGCTGCAACACTAAGGGCCGTAAGGCCCTTTCTCGATCTTGGTAAGCGGTAAGCGGCTAAGTTCATATTTTATATCAAGACTTACCCTCAACTCAGACTGCTTATAGCTTAAAACTTACAACTCCTATGGCACACTGTGCCCTGTTGAACCTTGCCAAATACGATACCATTGTTCACGACTGAGTTTTAACTGCTTAGCGGCAACAGCCGATTTAACACGCTCAATGTTGCCAGTACCCAGTACCACTGATGGGGAACTTGGGTGCATTAATAACCACGCGTAAACCACTTGATCAATAGAACTTGCACCAATTTCGCTGCCGACTTGCTCAAGTACTTGACGCAGGCGAATCGCTTTTTCATCATTTTCTGCAAAAATGCGACCGCCAGCCAAAGGTGACCAACACATAGGTTTAATATCAAGTAACTGACATTGGTCTAAACTACCATCATCAAGTGCTTGCATTTCATACGGTGAAAATTCAATTTGATTGGTCACCAATTCAAAATCAAGACGCGACTGCAATAAACTTAGTTGTGATGGCGTAAAGTTTGATACACCAAAATCGAGTACATCACCATTTTGCTTAAGAGTAGTGAATGCCTCAGCTACTTCGTCTGCATTCATCAAATAATCAGGGCGATGAATAAGTAATGCATCTAATCTATCGGTATTAAAATGCTTTAACGATTGCTGTGCTGAGCTAATAATATGTGCGGCACTCGAATCGTAATGATTAGCTTGGCCTGCTAACCCTAAGCTTGCAAAAGCAGGTTTGATACCACACTTAGTAATAATTTTGATCTCATCACGAATACTTGGCTTTAAAGCTAAAGCTTTACCAAACTCTGCCTCACAACCATATCCACCGTAAATGTCAGCGTGATCGGTGTGCCTTACACCGGCTTCAATTGTTTGCTCAAGAAAAGTTAAACACTGTTGTGGAGTAATTTGCCAATCTAATAATCGCCAAAACCCAAGTACTAGTTCGTCAATAGCGCGATCTGAGCTGTTCATAATTCCACCTTTATTTTTGTAAAAAATATTGTCCCGGCAAGTTCAATGCAAGTACCAAAACAGTATCCCTATCAGATAATTAATAAGCCATGATAATTTAATTGACCTTATTGATGTATTATTCTACATAATAAATAAGGTATTAATAGCTGAAAGTTATACCAGCACATGCATTAGCACATCAGTTTTATTCAGAGCTTTACCTTTTTTTGATGGCACAGGTAACGTAATAAACTTTTTGGATTAAATGAGGCTACAGATGAAAGACTTAACCCACACTATATACAGGCTGATGGCTTGCCTTTTACTCACGGTTAGTCAGTTGAGCTTTGCAGCAACCACTGAACAAGAAGTCACTCATTTGCTCAGCTTTATCGCGCAAAGCAACGCGACTTTCATTCGTAACGGTGATCAACACACCAGCACCGAAGCCGCTGATCATCTTGCTATGAAATACCGCAAAGGCAAACGCTACGCTAAAACCGCTGATGAGTTTATTGAGAATCTTGCCAGTAAAAGCTCATGGAGTGGCAAACCTTATGCTGTTATTCTTGAAGATGATACACAAATCACCAGTAAGAAATGGCTTACAAACGAGTTAACTCATTTTAGAGCCACAGAAAAGCCGCAATAAGTGCGGCTTGGTTTCACTCTTAGGAGAGGTGAACTTAAATTCTGAAGTAACACTAACTCAAAGCTGTATTTAATACTGCGGTAGTTATTTTCATCATCAGCTTGCACTAGCGATAACTTTATATAACTAAGTTATCGACAAAATCTGCCTGCACTAATGATTTTTGAATGTCTAAATAATGACTGCCGGTATGCTCGGCTGAGTATTCAAAGCATGTGCTTGTAATAATGTTGCTTTGTTTTTAGCTACCCATGCATTCTTAATTTCGAACTATACTGTATGCAAATATAGCTGAACAATCTGTGAATACAACGTGCAATTAATAATCATTATTTTAGGAAATAACATGACTGTAAAGTAGATATTACTTGCACCCAATCTCGCTACTGGGTATAAAAATAGTTATCAACATTTAATAAGAAGCGAAAAGCCATGCAGCAACATGACCACCAACCACTTACAGACTTTATTGAATATCCACATGAACAGATGCTAGAACGCGCTAATGAGTTTTTAACGACCAGTCAGCGTCGTCATACAATTCGTAGTTTTAGCGACCGACCGGTGCCAAAAGATATTATTCAAACCTGCATTAAAGCCGCAGCTACAGCACCAAGTGGTGCAAACCACCAACCGTGGCATTTTGTAGCAATTAATAGTAGTGATGTGAAAAAGCAAATTCGTGAAGCAGCCGAGAAATTAGAACGCTCATTTTATGAAGGCCGCGCTGGTGAAGAGTGGTTAGATGCTCTAAAGCCATTAGGCACTGATGCCAGCAAACCTTATTTAGAGCATGCACCTTGGCTAATTGCCGTATTCAGCCAAAAGAAAGGCGGCTTAAATACTGATGATAAAAACACCAACTACTATGTGCATGAGTCAGTCGGTATTGCCACCGGCTTTTTAATTCAAGCATTACATCGCGCAGGGCTTGCAACACTAACTCACACACCTAAACCAATGAGCTTTTTAACCGACATTTGTGTCCGCGACAAAGACAACGAACGCCCCTATATGCTGCTCATTGCCGGTTACCCAAGTGATGATGCTACTGTGCCTAATCATGCCTTGGTGAAAAAATCACTCGATGAAGTTGCGACCTTCATTTAGGTTTAAAATCCACCGCTAATGTGTCGCCGGCGTTAAGCCCGGCGATAATATGCTGTTTAGCATTAATCACCTCCCCTAAACGAACAAAGCGGCGCTCAATCTTTTGCTCGTTAATAACATATACCATGGCTAATTGACCGTACTCATGCACCCAACTTGGCTCAATTAAAATTCCTTGCTCGGTATCCAGTGGCAAGTGAAGCTGTGCATATAAACCAGGCATCAAGTTTGATTGTGTTGGCAACTCTAAACGAATTAACATACTACGTGCAGCACTATCGGCAATCGGAACAATTTCACTCACCACCGCAACAGCGGTTATATTAAGTGAAGGCAAACTGACCGTTAAGCTTTGACCCAGTGTGAGGCTAATTGCCTGACGTTCTCGTACATTAAATTCAAGCTGTAATTGTTGTGGATTATAAAGTGCCAATAAAGGTGAACCAGGCACTGCGGTATCACCTGGTTCAACTAACCGCTCTACAACAACTCCAGAAATGGGCGCTTTTATACGGGTAAATTCAAGTGCGACTTGTGCTTGGGTTTGCTGTTGCTTGGCAACAGCTAAGCTTGCGGTTAAGTTATCAAATTTCGCTTTTGCTTCATCATTATCACTAACCGATACCAACCCTTGTGAATATAAGTCAGTTACGCGCTTAAGCTGTTTATCAGCTTGTGTAAGTGACGCTTGAATGGCTTTTATTTGCGCATCACTTTGTGCCAATTTCGCTTTAAAATCGTCTTGCTGCAAAGTAATGAGAACATCGCCTTGCACAACACTATCACCAGCACGTACATTTAAACGTTCCACTTGTGCCATCACTCGTGACGAAATTTGCGTGTTTTGTTTTGCAATCACAGTACCGGGAACATCTTCACTGTGCTTGATCGCCGTCAGCTCAACGGTAGCGACTTTTCCCTCATATGTCGTTGCTAATACGGGTTTATTTCCTGCGGCTTGTTTATTTGAAAAGCTGCCTGCCATATAAAGCACGGCAACAATAATCACTAACAACGCAATGATTGAGCCGAACAGTTTTGATTTACCTTGCATGAGCTTCATCCTCGGTTGTTTGTGTGTTCGCAAACACTAAATAATAAACTAGCGGCACCACAAACAACGAAAACAATGTTGATGCCACAATGCCAAAAATAATAGCGATAGCAAGACCACTAAATACGGGGTCTAACGTAATCACTAAGTTGCCTAATAAAGTTGTGCCAGCAGTCAGTAATACTGGCCGCATCCGCGTTGTGCCTGCGGCAATCAATGCCGCTTTTATTGCCATCCCTTGCTCGCGAGCTTGATTAATAAACTCAACTAAAATAAGCGAGTTACGCACCACAATACCAGCAAGTGCTATCATGCCGATCATCGCTGTTGCGGTGAATAGCACAGGCTCTGGAGCACCGGCTATGGAGCGCTCACCAAACTGATTTAATAACCAAAAACCCGGCATAATACCAATCACAGTAAGTGGAATAGCCGACATAATAATCAGTGATAAACTGGCAGATTGCGTTTGTATTCGTAAAATAATAAAAATGGCGGTTAACGCAAAAGCAAACGCAATTCCCATATCTCTAAACACATCAATTGTGATCCGCCATTCACCTTCACCACTAAACGTTACATGCGTGCCTTGTGGTAATTGCCAAGCCTGAGTTCCACCGTTATTAAAAAAGCTGCGGGCTAACCAATTTGTTTGCTCAAAATCATCGCTACTTACATTTAAATCAGCGTTTACGTCCGCAATGATTTCTGCAGGAGTACGGCCATTAAGCTCTGCCATCACGTATACAACCTCGCGTTGGTCTTTACGCATAATCGGTTTTGCGACATTTAGGTTATGAAATTCACCCAGCTCAGATAAAGCCACCAACGGTCGTGGCGCACTAGTTAAACCAAACTCATTAGTTGATTTTGCCAGCTCTCTATCACCTCTGATTTGTATAGCAAGCAGTTGCGCTAATTGGTTTCGCTGCTGATATGGTAATTGCATTTTGATCTCAACGGGCTGCGTTTCACCACTGACATACATTACGCCCACATTTTTACCCGCAGATGCAATCGTTAATGTATTGGCAATATCTTGTGTTGATACCGCCGACAAAGCCGCCTTGGCTTTATCGGTAATAAAGCGCTGCATCGGTGCCGTGGCTGCAATACTTGTATCAACTTCAACCACATGGGGCTCTTGCTTCAGTCGTTGTGCAACTTGTTGAGCCGCTTGATGGTGGGTTTGCGTATCAACAAACGGATCACGATACACTTCAGCCACTAAGGTGCTAAATACTGGCGGCCCGGGTGGAACTTCAACCACTTTTATCACAATGCCATTAACGGCCAATGGCTCAAGCTGTTTACGTAAACGCATCACGACACCATGAGACTGTTGATCGCGCTGCGCTTTGTCTAATAGTAATACTCTAAGCTCAGCTAAATTAGCGGCCTCACGGCGATAATAACCGCGCACCATACCATTAAAATCCATGCTTGATGGTTGCCCTACATACGCAGCTATTTCACTTACTTCACTAAGCTGCCATGTTATTGCTTGTACTTTACGAGCGGTCAGTGTTGTTTGCTCCAGATTCATCCCCTCGGGCATATCTATCAGTACTTGTAGTTCATTTTTATTATCAAACGGCAATAACTTCAGCGGCACCATTCGCATCACGGGCAGCAATGCACTGATAATAAATAATCCTAAGGTTGCCCATAAAATCAGTTTTGCGCGCCCTTTACTGGCCAGTAAAGGCGTTAATAAGCGTTCATAAATAGCTACTTTAGGGGAAGTCAAATCATTGTGCTCAACAACCGGTTCTTTTAATAACTTCATGGCAAGCCAAGGAGTTACAAAGAATGCCACAATGGTTGAGACCATCACGCTTACAGGCACATTAAATGCCATTGGTGCCATATATGGGCCCATCATGCCAGTGATATAAGCCAAAGGAATAAAAGCCACCATGATGGTCAGTGTCGACATTAATAATGCCCCACGTATTTCGCTCATTGCAGCGACAATCTGTTGTTTTTTATTGCCTTTGTTTTGTAAAAAACGGCTAATATTATCAATGCCCGTTATCGGATCATCCACCAGCAAGCCCAGTGATAATATCAATGCAAATAACGTTACTCGGTTAATGGTGTAACCAAACGCAAAATCGAGGCTTAAGGTTATGCCATAACAAATTGGCACAGCTAAACCAACAACGATAGCGGGTCGCCAGCCTAAAAATACACCAACAAAAATCACTACGGTAAATACCGCAAACACTAAGCTTGAGGTTAAATTATTCACTTTTTCGTTAGCGGTTTGCCCGTAATCTCTAAGTATTGTGTAATCTATTTGCGAAGGTAAAAAATTAGTTTTTAAATCAGCCATCATTGCGTGTACATCATTTGCGACCGCGACTGCATTTGTGCCCACTTTTTTAGCAACACTTAAGGTGACTAAAGGATGCTCTTGTGTGGTATCAGATTGCGCCAGCCACTGATAATTTTCAGGCTCACTTGGTCCATCGAGTACTTTTGCAATATCTTTTAAATAAACACTTTTGCCGTTAATAACATTTACAACAAGCTGCTCAATCGCGGCTTTTGTTCGTAACACATCACCAGCTTGTAGCATGATTTGTTGCTCTGCATTAACAACACTGCCAACCTGAGATAATTGATTAGATACACTCAGTGCATAATAAACATCGCTGAGCGTAGTTTGATGAGCTGCTAGGGCCGTCGCATCTAAATTGACCGTTAAAGTGCGTTTGCGCCCAGCAATCACTTTAACTTCACTGGTGTTTTCTATGCGCTGTAAACTATTCGCAATTTCGTTAGCAAAACGGGTTAACTCATAGTCGTTATATAATTTAGGATCTTTACTAAATAAGCCTAGCATCACAATCGGCACGTCATTTACTTCGACCGGGCGCACCTGCCATGAACTAATAACTGACGCCATGGTATGTTGATAACTATATAGTTTGGCGTAAGTATCGAGGATTGCTTGTTCACGATCATGACCCACAGTAAAGCGCAATGTCACCACAGTGCCATTACTTTGTGTGGTTGAATAAATATGCTCAACACCGCGTAATTGCGCCAATAACTTTTCGAGTGGTTGCGTGACCAGCCTTGCCACTTCGGGAGCTTCAATGTTAGGAGCTGAGACATAAATATCCAGCATCGGCACCACTATTTGCGGTTCTTCTTCACGGGAAGTTTGCTGCAGCGCCATAATGCCAAGCAACACAGCCATTACAAAAATAATGATAGGAATACGCCCGTTAAGACTATTTTTTACTGCACTGTCGAGCTTATCCATTTGGTTATTCCTTACAAAATAAACCATAGAGCGTGGCTAACATAGCCTGTGCGTTGTCGTTAATCACCCGATAATAGATGGTCTGGCTTTCGCGACGAGTACTAACAATATTTGCTTTTCGTAGTGCAGCCAAATGCTGCGATAAAGCAGACTGTGCCAATGGTACAGCCGCATTTAATTCAGAAACACTCATTTCACGCCCCTGCAAAGAGCACAAAATCATTAAACGGTTTTTATTTGCTAAAATTTTTAATAGCTGCTCAGCATGCTCTACGTTATTAGCCATAGCTGCAAAGTCGATAGTCATAGTTCCACTCTTATATTCAAAGTACAGCAGATTATAGTTAGCTATATTAGAAAAGTCTAATATTATAATTTACTAATGTAGCTTTATCTAATATATTAAATAGTAACAGTCACTATTACTAAGGTTAAACGTGAAACTAAACGATGCTCTTCGCTTGATAGCAGGTGTAATGATTTGCATATCATTGTTACTACAGCAATTTCATGATCCATTGTGGATTTGGTTTACAGTGTTTATTGCTCTAAACTTAATTCAATCAGCATTTAGTAAATGGTGCCCGATGATCACTCTTTTAAAAAAACTAGGTTTCGAGGAATAACATGCTTACTTCAATCCCAGATCTAATGAAAATAATTACGCCAAATCAACGCCGCATTGAGGCTACACAGGCCAAGCAAGAAATTGCTGACAACAAAGGACTACTAATTGACGTACGTGAACCCGCCGAACATGCGGCAAAAGCAGCTATCGGCGCAATTAATATTCCCCGAGGTTTACTAGAAATGAAGTTAATGGAAATCGAAAAAGACCCAGCTCGGCCAATTTACTTACACTGCGCCAGTGGCGCACGCGCAACATTAAGCGCTGAAGCACTTACCCGCGTTGGTTATGAAAACGTCACCGTTATTATCTGTAATGCAGAACAGGTTTGCCAAGTATTTTAATGCAATTGGCATAACAGCTTCACATAAAAGTCATACTGGTCGGATAAGCTCTTACTTTTAAATTTAGCGGTACAGAGCAATGACGTTTACACGAAGAAATTTTTTAAAAGCCTCGGCGGCAGGATTTGGTGTCGCCGTTTTATCATTAGGATTAACAGCTTGTCGGTTTGATGATGAAGATGACGACATTCTTGACGTAAGCTTTGCTCATGGTGTTGCCAGTGGTGATCCATTAGCTGACAGCCTAATTCTGTGGACTCGTGTAACCCCTCTAGATCCAACAACCACCAGCATTAAAGTACAATGGCAAGCAGCAACCGACCCTAACTTTGCTAATATCAGCCACAATGGTGAAACACATATAAGTGCAGCTACAGACTTCACCCTAAAAGTCGACTTACAAGGCTTAAACGCCAACACAACTTACTATTATCGCTTTAAATCGAATGGCAAAACCTCACCTATTGGTGCAGGTAAAACACTACCAACAGGCAGCATTGATAAAGTGAAATTTGCTGTTATATCGTGTGCCAACTACCCCGCAGGCTTTTTCCATGTGTATGGTGAAATAGCCAAGCAAACAGACATAGACGCTGTATTGCATTTAGGTGATTACATCTATGAATACGGCAATGATGGCTACGCTACTGAAGATGCTGGTATTTTAGGCCGTTTACTGCCAGAAGATAACAGTGACGAAATAATTAGCTTAGCTGATTACCGTAACCGCTACGCTCACTATCGTACTGATGATAACTTGCAAGCTGCGCATAGTAACTATGCCTTTATTACTGTGTGGGATGACCACGAAATTACCAATGACACATGGCGAAATGGCGCAGAAAACCATAATGAAGGCGAAGGTGAATTTAGCGAACGTAAGCTACATGCCCTACAGGCCTATTTTGAATGGATGCCAATTCGTAATGTAGCAGATAAAGAACGAATTTACCGTCGCTTTGAGTTTGGTAATTTAGTCTCTTTATACATGCTAGACACGCGTGTACTCGCCCGTGATGAACAGCTAAGCTATGCTGATTTTGATCTAACCAGTGCACAAGGACAAAATGATTTTGCAAACGCACTAAGCTCACCATCGCGCGCATTACTTGGCAATGAGCAGCTAACATGGCTCACTGATGGCATGACAACATCAAACTCAAAATGGCAGGTACTTGGCCAACAAGTACTGATGACCAAAATGCATTTGCCGTTTGAAGTACTGCAACTACTAGTGAGCTTACAAATAAGTCAAGCAAATGGCGGCGACACAAATGCATTATTAGCACAAGCATCGGCATTATTTGCTGAACTTGCACAAATCAAAGGCCGTGTGCTTGCAGGCGATCCAAGTGTTACTGATGTCGAACGTGCCCGAGTTGATACTACTGCACCATACAATTTAGATGCATGGGATGGTTACGCCTACGAACGTGAAGTGCTGCTTGGTACTGCCATTGCCGCACAAAAGAACTTAGTGGTTTTAGCGGGTGATACTCATAACGGTTGGGCTGGGCAATTAGTTACTGATGCTGCAAACCCAATTGCAGCGTCACAAAATGCCGGTGTAGAATTTGCTACCTCTTCGGTGTCTTCGCCTGGTCTTGAAGAATACCTAGCACTGAATACGCAAGGGCCAGAAGCAACCGCACAAATGGAGCAAGTAATCCCATTATTGGTTAATGATTTAATCTATAACAACCTCGTAGATCGTGGCTACTTAACCGTTACTTTTACCCCAGAGCAAGCCACCGCTAAGTGGAATTACGTGAGCAGCATTAAAACCGCTTCATACGAAATGCAAACCGAGCGCAGTAAAGAACTACGTATGCTAGCAGGTCAGCCAGTAATACAAGGGTAAAGATTCTAGGTGCTAGGAAAAATGTTTAGATGAAAGATTAAAACAGCCCGGCGATCACTCGATCGCCGGAATTTTTGCGTTACGACTTTAATCATTGGTAATTCCTTTCATATTCTTAGTGTCGCTATTCCTCTCAAAGTGCATGAATAAAACATGAGCGATACTTGATAGCACGATCAATACAATGCCTGTGATACCCAATAAAGTTTGAGTTTGTTGAAGAAAAATGTAGCCCAAAATACTAGAAAATAGAATTTGCGCATATTCAAGCGGCATTAGCTTAGATAAGTCACTTTTATTAAAAGCGAAAAAACGTGCTGCAAGTTTAGTAATAAGGAGCCCACCATATAGCATAATTAGTAGAGCACTATTTGTATCTAAAGGTTTCCACACAAAAATAGCGACGGGTAATAAGATAATCGCCGAATAGAGGGGAGCAAAAACCATTTGAGGCACAACTTTCTCTGCATTGCCTATTTTCTTTAAATTAATATTATAAATGACTAAAATAGCTACCGCTGACAGTGCAAAAATCAATCCTAGATAGAGGTTTTGCTGCGTTACTTGGCTCGCCATTAGTTTTGGAGAAAGCAGCATCATCACTCCAGCTAAATTCAAAATAATAGCCATATAGACATAGGCTTTTGGTTTTTCTCTAAAGATAAACACCGACAAAATGGACGTTATAAGTGGCACAAAAAAGTTAATCGCGGTTACTTCCGCTAAACTTAGATATTGCAGAGCATAAAACAAACATATTGTTGAACTAACACCAAGCAGTCCTCTGAAAATATGTAGCTTCATTTTTTGGGGTTTGATATTTTCCCATTTACCTTTCGAGAATAATATAATGGCCGCACAAGCTGCAATTACATTAACCAAAAAGACAACTTGGAATGGGCTGATAGCTTTACCTAAAAAACCACCGATTAGTAACATCACACTTAAGATAAATGAATCTGACAACATCCAAATTACTGCGGTTGACTCTTTACTAGCCATTTAACTTCTCTCCATGTGTTTGTGTAGCACAAATATATGCTACAAAATTAGAGTCCTATTAGAAATCAACTACTTTGACCCCTAATAAAGCTGCATCCTTTTCAGATAAAACCGCTTTAAATTACACCCATAAAAGGTACAAGGCAAGAGGTTTAGAGATAATTTGAGCTAATAGCATAAGACACTTTGGGAGGGTTAAAACAAAAGAAGACCCTTGCTGTTAATGAAAAAGTTCAGATATTGGCCTTACGTTATCACACCAAAAAAATAATGACTTATTTGCTTAATAGTCACGGTTTTTGTACAAAAAATCTTTACGTGATTTATTCACAAAGAGGTTAAGAGGCACTGTAATGTGGGGGGAGAACAACCTAAACAACACAGTATAATATAAAGCTGTTCTCACTTTTTATCATCCAGCATTGTCACTAACATTTGTTCAATATTTTTCACACTGTAAGTAAGTGCGCGTATTAGCTCAACTTGGCTTTGTGGTTCATGATCAGCCGATTTTGTAGTTGACTGCTGTGCGGTTAGATTATCTTTTTGAGTTAAGATTGCCTCGCGAAACTCACTGGCATCAACTACCCCAAGTAACGATACTAATGCGCCATGACCAGACTGACCTGCGGTTTCAAAACTCAAGCGGTACAAACCAAACAAGCGCATCAGTGGACCTTGGCTTAACCCGACGTCAGTTATTTTTTCAAGTGGGATGGATTTTTCTTCTTTGAAAAATACACCGCGCTTAACAACTAGCTTTCGCTCTAATAAGTTAGCTGACATAGCTGCCAATATTCGCCCTGCCACCAGCCAGATAATGAAAGCGACGAATGGGATAAATGGAATTCCTACCAAACACAATACACAAGTGATAACTCCAAGCACTACCCAGTATGATTTTACTTTAGAGTCGAATTTAGCACTTTTTAAAATAGGGGTACTCATAGCTTACTCTTAATTTGATTAAACATTTAAATTACGTGATCACTGAGTTGAATGCAATTTAGCTAAATTGTTACCCTATTACGAAGTATTGCCAATAAACCTAAAAGATTAACACAAAGGGTTGTTTAAACAGGTCGTGTGTTCTATATTCTCGC
This sequence comes from Pseudoalteromonas sp. SR44-5, assembly GCF_014163675.1. Taxonomy (NCBI): domain Bacteria; kingdom Pseudomonadati; phylum Pseudomonadota; class Gammaproteobacteria; order Alteromonadales; family Pseudoalteromonadaceae; genus Pseudoalteromonas; species Pseudoalteromonas sp. SR44-5. The sequence goes on along the minus strand of NZ_JACJDT010000045.1, from coordinate 13,104 downwards.
AATCGGATTTATAGACGTCTAAACATCCACAACAAGATTATCTCATACAGAGGAAGCGCAATGACAACTCACACCTTAACTTTACTTGATGGCGGCATGAGCCGAGAGCTCACCCGCATTGGCGCTCCCTTTCAACAGCCTGAGTGGTCTGCGCTTGCCATAATAGAGGCGCCTGAAAAAGTAACCCAAGCACACAGTAACTTTATTCAAAGTGGTGCCAATATTATTACCACAAATAGCTATGCGTTAGTACCTTTTCACATTGGCGAAGAGCGCTTTGCACAATCAGCCAAATCACTTGCTGCAACAGCTGGCCAAGCCGCAAAAGACGCTGTAATACAAAATAATATAGGAACTAAAATCGCAGCCAGTTTACCACCTATGTTTGGCTCTTATCGTCCAGATTTATACCAAGCTGATCAACTTAGTCGTATCGCAACGCCTTTAATCGAAGGTTTAGCGCCTTATGCTGATTTATGGCTAATAGAAACGCAAAGCCTTATTCAAGAAGCGCTAGATATAAACACGTTAATTAACCAGATCTGCAACAACCAAAAACCGGTATGGGTTGCTTTTACCCTTGAAGATGAACAACCAAGTAATCAAGCAACTCTGCGCTCAGGAGAATCTGTAAAAGATGCAGTAACTGCCATGCTAAATGCAAAGGTAACGGGCATTTTATTTAACTGCTGCCAACCAGAGGTTATTGAGCATGCTTTAACCGTAACCTTAGATGTTTTAAAAGACCTGCAGGCAGAGCACGTACAAATAGGTGCGTATGCGAATGCATTTGCACCACAAACTAAAGAAGCTACGGCTAACGAAGGTTTAGATGAAGTACGAGAAGATCTAACCCCTCTTTCATATCTAGAGTGGGCTAAAAAGTGGCATCAACAAGGCGCCACCCTAATTGGAGGTTGCTGTGGTATTGGACCTGAGCATATAGCCCAATTAAACCATCACTTTGCGCCTTTAAAAGGTTAGTAATTAACACAGTATAAGCAGTCAAATGAAAGAAAATAAAATTGGATTAGTAGCGCTAACCGCGCTGGTATTTAGCGCCATGGTGGGTGCGGGTATATTTAGTTTGCCACAAAATATGGCTGAAGTTGCGGGCGTAAATGCAGTGTTAGTTGGCTGGCTTATTACTGGTGTTGGTATTTTGCTACTTGCTGGATGTTTTTTGCAACTCTCTCGCGCTAAACCTGAACTTGATGGCGGTATTTATATTTATGCCCGAGAAGGTTTTGGCGAGCTTGCTGGATTTTTATCTGCATGGGGCTATTGGCTGTGTGCCACCATTGGTGTTGTTGGTTATTTAGTTGTGGCGTTTGCTGCTTTAGGTGCATTTATTGATACCCCAGAACGCACCCTATTTGGCGATGGTAATACTTTTGCAGCCTTTATCGGTGAATCTATTATTTTATGGGCTGTGCATTTCATTATTGTTAGAGGCATTAAGCAAGCCTCTTTTGTAAACCTACTTGGCACCATAGCTAAAGTGATACCCTTATTATTATTTATAGGCTTTGCTTACGCGTACTTTGACCCTGCAATATTTAAAGCAAATCAAAGTAATGTCAGCGTGAAAACTGATTTTATTGAACAAGTAAAAAACACTATGCTAATTACTTTATGGGTGTTTACTGGCATTGAAGGTGCGGCAGTTCTTTCGGCTCGAGCTAAAAACCGTAAAGACATAGGCCTTGCCACATTTATAGGCGTGATTGCTGCGCTAATTTTATATATAGCCATCACTATGTTGGCATTTGGGTTAATGAGTCAGGCCAATATTACAGAGCTTAGTAACCCTTCAATGGCAGGTATTATGGCAATGATAACAGGGACCAGTGGTAAAGTTATTATTAGCGCGGGACTTATTGTGTCTGTATTAGCCTCTTATTTAAGTTGGATTATTTATGCTGCAGAAGTACCTAACAGCGCAGCCAAATATGGCGCATTTCCTAACATATTTAAGCAACAAAATAGCAATGGGACATCTATTGCATCACTGACCTTAACCAGCCTAACTGTGCAACTTTGCTTAGTGCTTATTTTATTTACCGGTAAAAGCTATAACACTTTAGTTCTTGTTTCTACGTCCATGATATTAGTGCCTTACTTTTTAGTGGCCGCTTACATGGTAAAAGTAGCCTTTGCAAAAAAGCTTTCTGTTGCTATTAAGCTGATGGGCTTTGGTGCCAGTATTTATGGACTATGGCTAGTATATGCTGCGGGGCTAAACACGCTGCTGCTATCTCTTATTTTATACATTCCTGGCATCATGCTATTTATGTATAGCCGTAAACAATTTAAGTTAAATAAAAATGCTTAAAATCAGTGCATTAAAAACATTCACCCGAGTTCAGGTTAAGCCTTTTAATGAAATTTTAAATAAGTAGGCACTAAAAAAGCCGAGCATACAGGGTTATGCTCAGCTTAAGCCTAGGAAAATATAATCACTACTGTTTAGTAATAAGTAGGTTCATATTGTCCTTATCTGGGCCAATCACTTTAAACGTATAATTACCTGATTCGGTAATACTCAGCGCTATATTGCCACCTATCACTTCAAGCAACATTATCTCGTTAATATTAACTATTGGTGCATCGCCTACCCCGCCGTAGTCCACAGTGTTCCAATCTTCAGAGGCTATTTTAAACTCATAATCACCGGCATCTAAATCAAGTGATGTACTATAAATAGCATTCCCTTGATAGATTAGGGGGTTGTCGGTACCCCAGCCATTTAAGCTGCCACGTAAGTAAACTTGAGTGTCTGCAAACATTTGCGCATTAAATACACTCAGCGTGGGTGCATTCAAATCACTGGCATCAAAAATGAACTGATATTCGCCCTCGGTTGCAACATCCATCGTCATATTAGCGCCTTTAACAGCTAATAACTTATCTTCGGCAACGGTTACGATTGCATCCGCTTCACCGGAACCATAATCAACGGTATCCCAATCTTCAGAAGCAATTTTAAATTCATAACTACCTACACTGAGAATTTTAGTAAAGGTATAAACGCCTTTACCTTGATAGATTAACTCATCACTGGTGCCCCATTCATTTAAGCTGCCACGAACAAATACAGGTGTGCCAACGAATCGTTCTTCGTTATAAATTCTCAGCGTTGGATTGTCTTTATCGCTGGCATCAAACGAGAATACATAAGTTGCATCAATTGCGGCATTAAAGGTCATATTCGCGCCACTGCGCATTAAAGGCTCGGTTTGATTTTCCAACACTGCTTTATCAGCATCAGACAGCGCGCCAAAATCCACACTCGACCAATCTTCAGAGGCAATTTTAAATTCATAATCTCCCGCAGTTAAAGTAATAGCGATACGGTATTCACCATTGCCCATATACTCAAAGCTGTCAGCTGTGCCCCAATCATTTAAACTACCTCGCACATATACTGTGGTGCTGCCAAAAGGCACTACGTCTGGCGCGCCCACTGTTGCATTCGCACTTAAGCCTACACCTTGGTTCTCGCCTTGTGGTTTTACAAATACCGCGATTGTATAAGCTGGGACTGTAAATGTACCGTCGGTTTCACTGGCAGTAAAACTCACTCCAGACATACTGCTATCGGTGCTGTTTTTAAGTATTGGATGTAATTCAAACCCAGCAGCGGTTGGTACTGTATGTGAAAGCGCTTGCTCAGTTGCATTAATTACTACTACGAGCGCGTCAACTTGGTTATCTAAATCTGCAAAACCTTGACCGTCATCAATGCTCATTACAATCAAACCATGTTGCTGGTTTTTACCAACATTGTGAAAACCTACACGGTCAATAACATCTTGCTCTGTGGTTAATCTAAATAATGGGCTGCTACTACGAATAGCTAAAAACTCTTGGAACACATCCCCTGCGTAAGCGATATCTTGCGGCTGTGCAGCAGCTTGTGGATTACCTGAGACCTTAATGATTTCAGGCCATTTCTGTTGGTTTTTCTCAGTATTAGGTAAACCAATATTCCAATTATTATTTTCTTTCGTTAAATCTACCGCATTAAACCAATCCCCTGCATTGTAACTGTCACGATCCATTGATTTTGAGCGTAGTAAATCAGCCCCAAGTTGCATAAACGGGATACCTTGGCTTACTAATGGAATTGCTAATGCCATATTATGCGCACGCACTCGTTGCTCAATACTCATACTTGTTGCATGTTTATATTGCAGTTGATCCCATAAGGTTTCGTTATCGTGCTTTGATACGTAGTTAATGCTGTCAGCAGGGTCTAAAGCATAAGCCGTCGGCTGAGTATTCCAGCTAAAGCTATTACCTTTTGCCGAATTACCTTTAAAGTCTTTCAGGATATAGTTTTGTAAATTACCCGCCAGTGATAAACGCAGAGTATCTTGGTCTGCTAAATTACCATCGGTCGGGTTATTGCTAAACATAGCACCACCGCGCACAGCCTCACGGATGCGGTCATTGAATGTGCCAACTTCAGAGCCAGCCATATCAGCTTGCTTAGCTTGAGTGAACAATCGGTTATTAGCGACTTCACCAAAATCCCAGCCTTCGCCATAAAAGTAGTTGTCAGGGTCAACAGCTTGCACCGCTTCACGCGCTGCTAAAATTGATGATTTAGGCATGTGCCCCATAACATCAAAGCGAAAGCTATCGTAGCCAAAGTCGCGAGCAAGTATGACTAGTGAATCGCTAACAAACTTGTCCATCATCACATGTTCAGTCGCGGTGTTTTCACAACAGGTTGAACGCTCGATATCGCCCGTTACTTCGCTGTATCTGTGGTAATAACCCGGTACGAGTTTATCAAACACTGACTTTTCCCAAATGCCTGATGACGTTGTATGGTTGTATACCACATCAAGAACCACGCGAAGGCCGATCTCTTGAAGTGACTGTACCATGGCGCGTGTCTCTTTAACCCGGGCAACCCCTTCACTGCTTGATGCATACGAACCTTCTGGGGCAATAAAGTGATGCGGGTCGTAACCCCAGTTAAAACCGTCTAAATCACGCATCGCGCTGGCAAGTGCTTGAGCATCATCAGAACCCGGAAAGTAGCTTTGCATTAAATCAGCAATGATGCTGTTTTTATTTTCGATTTTACAAGCATCGGCGGCATCGTCTATTCGCTCACATAACTTACCTAGAGTGTCAGTGACTTCAACGCGCTTATCCGCATCTTCTTCAATGGTGCCAATGTCTGTTACAGGGAGTAAGTGAAAATGCGTTAAACCTTTGTCAGCTAGTTGCTTAAGGTGCTGCATAGGGATGCTTTCAAGCTCAGTAAATGCTAAATATTTACCTTGGTTTGCTGCGCTTACTGACGTATCGCGAATACTAAAATCACGTACATGACCTTCATAGATAATGGCATCTTCCGGGTTGGTAATTGTTGGTACACTGCGCTCATCCCAGCCTTGTGGTTTGGTATCGTCATCATTTAAGTTGATCAACTGCGAATACAGGCCATTGCTTGATACATTCAGTGAGTAAGGATCGGTACTCCATAAACTTTCAATCGCTTGAGTAGTAGGGTGGTAAACATCAAACGCATAGCGGTAATAATGACGGTCGTATTTGCTGTCTAAACTCACTGACCAAATACCTGTATTGCTGTCTAACGTCATGGCAGTGCTATGTACTTGTGCTTTATCGGCGTCAAATACATTAAGCATCATATTGCTAGCGGTTGGTGCCCATACTGAAACATCAATTGCATTGTTATTATAATGCACGCCTAGCATGGCTTCATTTGCGTCGTTTTCACCTTGGGTGTAAAGTGCATCAAGGGCTTTGGCGGTTTGCACAAAACTTGCTTCAAGTAGCTTGCCTTCTGCATCGTAGCCCGCTACAACGAGCTGTTGTTTTATAAGTTGTTTTGCAGTAGCGGCATCCCAATTACCTTGATAGGCAGTCCAATCTGTTAAGTGCGGTACTTTCGCTGCTTGTGCATCGGTTAAACTCGTTGCCATTAATTCAACGGTTTCACCATTTAAGCCAGTATCAACATCAACAACCAAATCGGCAGCAGCTGATGAATGCAGCTTAATAATCTGCGTAAGCTCATTGCTTGGCTTATACAGCACAGTATTTAAATCAATCCAGTGTGCTGATGCACCGTCAATTGCAACCGGGCGTTCGCCAAGCGCTTCTACTGGGTATTCAAATACTGTTGGCTCACCATCAAAGGTAAAGTTCATACGTACAAAACGCTCGTCGTCCTGCATCAGTGGCATGGTTAAATCCACATCACCATGGGCTTTACCTGAACCTTCTGTGCCAATATGAATAATAAAATTAGCGCACTCGGTATAACCGTCTTTTAGCGCGACAATCCAATAAGCTCCATAGTTTGGATCGACACCATTATATTCATGGCCATTAGCCCAATCGGTGGCATCAAACGGCGGCGCGTAAGCATCACAGCCGTCGGTATTCCAAGAGTGTAAACGATAGCCTTCGTACCCTTCATTCTTATCACGTTTATAAAATAATACGGCTTCATTTTCCCCGGCGAATACCACTGGGTCTGGTAAGTCGGGGTTATAGCCACTGGTACAGCTTTCATTATTTGCATCTGGAAACAGCGGTGCGTCACAAGAGATAGGCTCAGGAGCAACACATTGAGTGCTTGCTGCATTAGGGACTTGCGGTACATCACAAGTCAATAAGGCTTGGCCTGCTTTTACATCGCTACTGCCTGAGCCTCCACAGCCAAACAGTAGTGTTAAGCTCACTGCTAATAGCAAATGAGTCAATTTAGTTATTTTATTCATTATTTATGCTCCAATTTGCTATTAGTGGCTATAGGTAAAACCTAAATAAACCTGACGACCAAAGTACTGGGTAGTACCGGTGATGTTTTCATTGCCAAAGTAACTTTGGGTTGGTTCATCAGTAAGATTATTAACCTGTAGCAACATGCCAAATGAGTCTGTAAATTGATAAGAGGTTTGAAAATCGACCACGGTCTCGGCATCAAAATTAACCACTTGCTCATTGATCGCCACTTGCTCTGAAACAAAGTCTGAGCGGTAACGCACATTAAGGCGGGTTTCAAAATTATCTAAGCTGTAAAATAAAGTGCCGTTTAACACGTTTTTAGACAAACCAGGTAAACCTTGTGTAACCGTTTCACCACCTAAGCTGGTGATAGATTCAACTTCGCTCTCGGTGTATGAATAGCTACCGTTAAACCCAAGGCCATCAAACGGCGCGGGTAAAAACGAAAATACTTGCGTGTAGGCAAGTTCAATACCGCGAATATAACCGCCATTGGCGTTATTTACCGCCGTTGTGTAAGTGCCGTTAGTTGTGGCAACTTGCTCACCACTGACTGGATTTTCTATATAGTCAGGGACGTTAAAACCATTACCTTTAAAGTCAAACCCTTCAATGGCGATGGTATCGATAAACGAATCGATGTTTTTATAAAAACCTGCGATCACTAGCGCACCATCTGACTCATCAAAATAATGCTCGTAAGAGATATCGTATTGGGAGGCATAAAATGGTTTTAAGAATGGATTATTGGTACTTGAGCCGTTAATTTTGCCGCTGGTTTTATCAGCCTGCGCACTGGCGTCCCCCGCTAGGCGATTAATCGGTGGGCGCGACATTACTTTAGCCGCCGCAAAGCGTAATTGCGTATTATCCGTTAGCTGAAAGTTTAAATTAAGGGATGGCAGATAATCGGTATAAGTTGTGCCAAGTACATTAGGTAAATAATTTTTATTTATGATGCCGATACTGTCGGTAATGTTTTGTGCACCGAGTGATAAATCGCCATTAACATTTTCTAAAATAGTGGCCGATTGATCGGTATCAACACGGCGAATACCAATATTACCCAGTACCGGCATAGTACCAATTTCAGTATTAATATTAAGCATGGCGTAGGCTGAAAGCACTTCTTCATACACTGAGCCACTTTGTAGCATGGTCCATGAGTAGTTAGTGGTGTAACCTTGCGAGTCAACTACCCCATCTGCATTACCCCAAGTTTTAACTGGCTCTGGTGCGCCTTCAGGAAACCAAGCATTAAGCGCTTTGTCTAAATCAATCGCCAAATATGATGGGAAATAACTAAAGTCACCTTCCCAGTCAACGACATTTACCATGTCATTGGTTAAACGCAGTGGCGGCTCACTCACTGAAAAATCACCATCATTACCGTATTCAAACACTGAGCGGTTATTGCTGTATTCGCGATCTGAATAACGCGCGCCAAATTCAACAGAGCTAAACCAGCTGTTATTCAGCTCGTATTTAAAATCAAGACGATAAGCGCTTACTTCATCTTCATTTTGATAAGGGTAAATACCGTATTTACTAACCATTACTCGGTCGATATCGCTAAATGCAGCCGCTTGATTAAAGCCTACATCAGGTAAATTTAAACCATTAAGTTGGTAGTTTATTGATACGTTTTTATCTAACACAGGTTCTTCGGCTGAGGCGTCTTCGGCAACCAACGCCCACAATAAGCCATTGCGAAAGTTACTTTTAGCCCGTGACAGCGACACATCAACATTAACGTTTAAACGTTCTGTCACTTGCCAATCGGCGTTAACACCGTAGCTATCTACTTCATCAAAGTCTTGGTTATCATCATTGACAATTTCAACGCGAGTGTAGCCTTTTGAAGTACGATTAACAGAGGCACCAACTACTGAATTTCCCTCTAGCTGAGCGTTTGTATAAGTGGCCGTTGGGCCACCTAATTTCACTCGTAACCCACGGGCAAATGACTCAGTATCAAAGCGTGATAAAAACACGTCCCCTTTTAATTTAAAATTATCCACCGGTGCCCATTCAATCGCCGCCATATAACCGTTACGGGTTTCTTCTCCACCTAAATGCTGAAGCTCAAAACCTTCGCTGATATACTCATTTTCAGGTTTAAGTTCGGGGCCATTAGTATCATTTGCAACACCATCAACGTCTTTATTATCGTTATAGGCAAGGCCAATAAACTGTGTTGCTACGCTGGGTTGAAATAACCGTGCATAACCAAGTGCGACACCTAAAGTATCGTCAAGATATTTACCTTGATAGGAAAAACTAATGCGGTCGCCAAACTCAGTGGCATCGTTCACCTCTGATGCTCGGTCGTTGTACATACCTCTAGCGTTAACCACAAACTTATGTTGCTGATCATTATCAAGCGGGCTAGCTGTTTGCAGTTCTACCGTACCAGCAACACCACCTTCGATAAGCGATGCTTTTGGTGATTTATACACGGCTGCTGAGCTGATCAATTCAGACGGATATTGGTCAAACTCAATACTACGGCTGCCACTAGTTGATACCTGTTCACGGCCATTTAAAGTTGAAAATACAAATCCACCGGACATACCGCGAATGTTGATTTCTGCCGCTTGCCCGCCGGTTCGTACCGCTGAGATCCCCGGTAACCGAGTGAGCGCATCAGCCATAGATACATCAGGCAAAGCACCTAAGTCATCCGCCGATAACTGCTCAGATACCATATCAGTAAAGCGTTTTTGATTAAGTGATTGGATTAAACTACGACTAAAGCCACGCACTTCAATGACTTCAAGATCTTCTTCTAGTTGTGGTTTTTTTACGGTACTTTGCGCGTCACTTTCAACCGCAGCTAATACACTGCTGGCTGCAAACATTGCGAGCATTAACGCACTTAGTTTGAATTTCCCCATGAGCTTTCTACCCTATTGATTTTATAATTGTGTGCTGTTTGTTTTGAAATTGTGGATAAAATAAAACCAATAAAGTGTAACTAAAAAGTAAAATAAGTGTGATGAATACGTATGCAGCAGTAAGGGCAATAGCTAGCAAGGTGAGGAACTTAGTTTAGAAGTGCTGCGATCATGTAGATAACGTAAAATAAATTGACTGACTAACGGAATAACTCAGTCATAAGCCACTATTACACAGGTGAATTAGAAATTGCTAAAAACAGCTTTAAAGGGAAGTAGTAAGGATTAGTTAAGTTTAATAAACTACACCATTAGCACCACCCTTATTGCTAGACCAATAAAAATCACCGCTAATATTTTATCAAACCATGGGGATGATTTAGTAAAAGCAAAGCGCTTCTTTGAAAGCTCTGTCAATGCTGCAACAATCAGATACCAGCCAGTATCAATAGTAAAAACCGTTAAGCACATAATCAAACCGACCTTAAAGCTGAGATTGGCAGGATCTATAAACTGTGAAAACAGGGCTAAAAAGAATACCGCTAATTTAGGATTTAGAAACGCAATAGCAAAGCCGTCTTGCAAGGCTTGTTTTGCACTGCCACTTTGCTGAGCCACTTTTAACTCACTATTACTTGGTTTGGCTAATAAGATTTTAACCCCTAAATATGCCAAGTACGCTGCACCTAAGTAAACTAACACTTGATACACAGTAGGAAATTGCAACATTAGTGCACCGAGGCCAAGTAACGATGCTGCAGCATAAAAACCGACGCCAACACCATGACTCAGCGCTGCCAACATGCCGTTCTTCATACTGCCATGAATGCTGTGTTTTAACACCACAGCCAAACTTGGCCCAGGAGACATTGCACCCATCATACAAATGGCGACTAAGCTTAGCCACAGTGATAACGTCATTTATATTCCTTATAGTTCTTCATTTTCAATAAGTAAGATGTATGCATAAACTTGGCCGTATAATCCTGTAGAGGCGCTAACATTTATTACTTTCCAGCCATCTTGGTTTAATTGATAAATTCGCTCATTAAGTGCGTCAATATCAATACCGCCTCTAAAAAAGCCACGCTGCTTTTTAAACTCAATTATTTTCTGCATGGCTGTATCGCTTATAATTGATACTCAAAATCATAAATGTGTATACCTGCTTCGATGCGAATTGCCATTTTTCCGCTAAGGCCTGCAAGTTCATTACTGCCAGAATCTGGCACCACGTTTAAAATTAATGAATCTTGGCCTTTATCCATAGTGCCAAAATGTTGCAGCACAAAGCTGCCTTGAAGACCTGCAAGTGTGCCAACTACTTGTTCAATTGCCACATAACCGGCACTGCCTTGAGTTGCGGTCATGGCACTGAGCATTTCGCCAGTGCTGGTTGCATCAAGCTCACCTGTAAACGTTTTATCAATCGACATACGACCCAGGTTTACGCCATCAATGCCCTTTGCATAACCTTCAATAGGATTGAGTTTAACGTTAAATTCGCCCGTTACTTTTTCAGTTGTCATGGTTAGTCCCTTAGTTAGTTATTGAAATTATGATTTAAGTAACCATATCTATACCCTATTCATCTAAAAGAATCCACTATGAGCAATAGTAAAACCGAGCAAAAAGACAAAGCTGCTTTTAGTAGTTTAATTCCTATTTTTCAGTTTATTAAGCCGTATAAATGGGTGGTTTTTGCAGCTCTTGCAGCATTACTTGTTACTGCCGGGGTTAATTTATCATTGGGCCAAGGAGTTAAATTTGTTATTGATCACGGCTTTATTGCGGGCTCTCAAGAACAATTAAAACAAGCCATAATCGTGCTAATTGGCTTGATCAGCTTATTAGCCATAGGAACATTCAGCCGTTTTTATTTAATGTCATGGATTGGTGAGCGCGTCAGTAATGATATTCGTAAAGCGGTATTTGATCGCATAGTCACCCTGCACCCGAGTTACTTTGAAGAAAACCGCAGTGGCGAATTAATGTCGCGCTTAACAACCGACACCACTTTGTTGCAATCAATCATTGGCTCGTCATTTTCAATGGCACTGCGCAGCGCTCTGATGCTAGTCGGTGGTTTAGCCATGTTGTTATTTACTAACTTAAAACTCACTTTAGTTGTAGTTGCCTGTGTGCCGCTGGTGTTAGTACCCATGATGATTTTTGGTAAAAAAGTACGCAAACTTGCCAGCTCCAGCCAAGATGCGATTGCCGATATCAGCACTTATGCGGGAGAAATAATTCAAAATATTAAAGTAGTGCAAAGCTATAGCCACGAACAACGCGAACAACACGCTTTTGCACTAGAGACCGAAAAAGCCTTTAACGTTGCGAAAAGCCGTATTAAACAGCGCTCATTTTTAATTGCTGCAGTAATATTTTTGACCTTTAGCGCAATTAGCGTGATGCTCTGGGTAGGTGGCAGTGATGTACTGGCAGGCACAATGACTGGCGGTGAGTTAGGTGCATTTGTGTTTTACGCCATTATGGTCGCGATGTCGGTAGCAACCGTTGCTGAGGTATATGGCGAGCTACAACGTGCAGCGGGCGCTGCGGCGCGATTACTTGAACTGCTCGCGGTTAAAAGTGAGATCACGAACCCTACAGCACCACAAGATCAGTTATTAAATAACAACTCTAACGCTCCAGCCATTAGTCTTGATAAAGTAACTTTTAATTATCCATCTCGTCCTGATGTGAGCGCCTTAAAAACTATTTCATTAACGATTGAACAAGGCCAAACAGTAGCAATCGTTGGTCCGTCAGGTGCTGGTAAAACCACGTTATTTGAATTACTACAACGCTTTTATGACCCTGCTGGTGGCGACATTAAGTTTCATGATATTAATATCAAAGATCTATCCCTTAATACACTCAGAAACAGCATGGGCATGGTGGCACAAAACCCGATTTTATTTAGCTCTGATGTGATGCATAACATTCGTTATGGCAACCCAGATGCAAGCGACGAACAAGTATATGCTGCCGCTAAGCATGCTCACGCGGATGAATTTATTGCACAATTACCTAACGGCTACGAGAGCTTTTTAGGCGAGCAAGGGGTGCGCTTATCAGGCGGCCAAAAACAACGAATTGTATTAGCAAGAGCGATATTAAAAGACCCAGAAATACTGTTACTCGATGAAGCAACCAGCGCTTTAGATGCGCAAAGTGAGCATCATGTACAAGCTGCGCTTGAACATTTAATGCAAAACCGTACTACGCTTATCATTGCCCACCGCCTCGCCACAGTAAAACATGCAGATGTTATTGTGGTAATGGAGCACGGAGAGATAATCGCAACAGGTACTCATCAACAATTGCTAGCGAGTAATCCACTTTATCAAAAATTATGTGAGCTGCAGTTTAATAGGGATTGAAGCGGTAAGCGGTAAGCGGTAAGCGGTAAGCGGTAAGC
>NZ_JACJDT010000044.1:0-41239 GCF_014163675.1 Pseudoalteromonas sp. SR44-5 | reverse complement strand
AGGTTCTAGGTTCTAGGTTCTACAAAGTTTATATAGCTCGATTCTAGTCAAGCTATTCCTAGTGCCTATATCTTCCTAGCCCCTCAATTAACTTCAATACCCGACTGTTTTAGTCAAGTACTGTGTTCATTGTAATTACCTGAGTAATTTAGTCAAGTATTAGCGGCAAATAGTCTTATAACTTTCGCTTATTTAGTAGACTTATTTATTGAGGTTAAAATACCGCGCAAGATATTTAGCTCTGCGTCTTCTGGGCGTGCACGGTTAAATAAACGACGTAGCTTAGTCATTACCATGCCCGGATGCTGCTTAATAATAAAGCCTGTTTCCAGTAAGGTTTGTTCTAAGTGTTCGTAAAATAACTCGGTTTGTTTTGAGCTTGGATACACAGCATCATCTACTGGCGTGGCTTTTGGTTGTTGATTTAAAAACGCCATACGCGTTTCGTAACATAAGGTCTGCACAGCCATTGCTAAATTAAGCGAGCTATATTCAGGATTAGCCGGAATACACACATGATAGTTGCACAGTTGCAGTTCTTCATTACTTAAACCACTGTTTTCGCGGCCAAAAACTAATGCTACAGGACCAGTAACAGCTTCGGCAACTAGCTTCTCACCACATTCACGTGGTTCCACCATCGGCCACGATAAAGTACGTGAACGGGCGCTAGTACCAATAGTTAGAGCACAACCTGCAATCGCTTCAGCAACTGTGTCAACGATTACCGCATTACCTAGCACATCAGTTGCACCGGCCGCTAATGCGCTGGCGTGGCTATCAACTTCACACGCTGGATCAACTAAATACAGTTTTGATAAGCCCATGGTTTTCATCGCGCGCGCCGCTGAGCCGATGTTACCTGAATGCGAGGTGTTTACTAAAACAATGCGGATGTCATCTAAGATCATTACTGTTTAACTCATACCAAAAAATTGCGCGAATTATAACATAGAGAAAAGCTGTAAGCAGCAAAGATTCTAGGTTCTAGGTTCTAGGTAATAAATATGGGAAGTTTTATGTATCAACGATCAATGCTGGCTTTTGTCTTGTAATTTTTACCTTGCAACTCAATCCAGTACAAAAAACACTCAAAAATTTTTGGGGTTTATTGTTTACTTTGTGTCAAAAATCGCTAGAATACGCCGGCTGAAATATATAGAAATATATACACGTTCTTTTACAACCCAAAGGTAATACCATGCATCCAATGTTAAACATTGCGGTTCGCGCTGCGCGTAACGCAGGCAAAATTTTACTTCGCGCTGGCGAAGATTTATCAAAAGTTGAAGTGCAACAAAAAGGCACTAATGATTTAGTAACGAATATTGATAAAGAAGCCGAAGCCGTAATTCGCGACACTATTTTACAATCTTACCCTACTCACTCTATTGTTGGTGAAGAGCTAGGTGAGCACGTAGGTAAAGATGCAGATTACCAATGGATTGTTGATCCTATTGATGGCACTACAAACTTCATCAAAGGCATCCCTCATTACGCGGTTTCTATCGCACTTAAAGTTAAAGGTCGTCTAGACCAAGCTGTTATCTACGATCCAATTCGTGGCGAGCTTTTCACCGCTTCTCGTGGTCAAGGCGCACAGCTAAATAGCAAACGTCTTCGTGTAAGTAAAACTACCGTTCTTTCTGGTACTGTTCTTGCCACTGGTTTCCCATTCAAAAACAAACACCATATGGATGCGTATACTGAAGCATTCAAAGCATTGTTTGTTCACACTGCTGATATTCGCCGTGCCGGTTGTTCTGCACTAGACATGGCATACGTGGCAGCTGGCCGTGTTGATGGTTTCTTTGAAATTGGTTTGAAACCATGGAACTCAGCTGCAGGTGAACTAATGGTTAAAGAAGCTGGCGGTATGGTTGTAGATTTTGCCGGTGGTAATAATTACGCTCACAGCGGTAATATTATCTGTGGCGCACCGAAATTAACACAAGCGATGATCCGTGAAATTCGCCCAGTATTAACTGAAGCGTTACTTCGCTAATAGCGAGTTATACTCAGATCGATACTAAAAGGAGCCTAGGCTCCTTTTTTAATGATTAAAATAAGGGTTCTCTAATTTGATCTCAACAGTGTTCTGCGGATCAAATGGCAAGGCCTTTAAATCATCGCCAAAATACTGGTTAAATAGCTCATCAAAACTACCGTTCTTTTGCATAATAGCTAAGCCATCGCTGAGCGTTTTTGCCAGTTCTGGCTTGTGTTTGGCCACAAAGTAATAAAAAGCACTCGGGTAGCTAATATATAAATTTGGAACAATAACCAGCGCTTGCTTATTAACTTCTTTTAACTCTGAGCTTACTTCTATGAAGGAGCGAGGAAAGTAATCAACTCGTCCGGTCAAAACGATATTAAACATCGCTTGATAATTTGCAAACGGCCGTACTGATAAATCATTATGTGCCAATATTTTGGTATCTGGCCAGTCATGCCCTTGAATTGCAGTAAACCCTTTTAGTTGCTCTTTGCTCTTGATATCAACAAAGCGATTAAGAAACGACTGCCTAGTTACTAAGGCTCGCTTACCAATATAACCTTTAAATAACGGCACTTTTATCGGTATTGCTAAGGTTTCTCGTTCTGGGCTGGTCATACTCCAATATAGGTCAACGCTATTATCGCCAAGGGCTATGAGCGCCCGCTGTTGGTGAGGATGTACCACGACAGATTCTAACTGGGCTGAATAATTAGCAGCATCAAGCGCACGTTGCAGTAACTCTTTTAAGTATGCATCTCGTTTATATAATGTTCGAGGTTCTTGAGCGATTGTGACCGTTTCTTTTGCTGCAGTTTTAGCACTGCATACGGTACTAACAATAAGTACCGAGAGCGAGATGAGTGAAAAGAAATACCTAGTCATAATTATTATTTTCTAGTGTTTTAGTAAAGCTACACGCTGAGCAATAAATACTCAAGAAAAACAGCCCTACTTAACGTTATTTTATATGACTTGTTTCTCAGGAGTTAAACGTACAACCGCCAAAGCAGGGCCACGTCGTTTACATAAAAATAGATAGCTTTGGCGATAACGTTTTGCTTCTTTTTTAGCATCTGTTGCCAATGCAGCAATTTGATGGCTGTTAGTACACTGCTCTAGATCGGGTTCAACAACGCCAATCGATAAAGTAAGTAAAGGTACAAATTGCTTTTCACCTTCACGATTAGTTGCCCAATAACCACCACTGGCAATATGCTCTGGCGTAAAGAATGCACGAGATTTCAGCTCAAACTCAGTTATTATGTTGTTACATACTGTAGCCGCATCATCACCATCAAAGACCACCATAAAATCATCGCCACCAATATGACCAACAAAACTGGGCACATTACTACAAGCTTGGGTGGTGACATCAGCCAATAATTTGATAACGCTATCACCACTGGCGTAACCATATAAATCGTTGAACTGCTTAAAGTGGTTTAAATCAATATAGGCTAATGCAAAGCTGTGTTTGGCTCTTAATCTATGCTCAATTGCTTCGTTAATTGCAACATTCCCCGGCAGCATAGTAAGTGGATTAGCATGCTGAGCATGACGAATTTTCTCTTCCGTAATATGTTTTAAAATATCCCGCAGTGGCGCGAGCCCTAAGTACTGCTCAGTGCGAGTGATCACAATATGACGGCGAATATCAAAATCATTTTCGGTAATTTGCTGACTAACAGTATCAAGTAGCTGATTTTCATCAACTACCAAGGGTTGCTTATGCATTAGTGCCGTAACCGGTTGTTTGTCGTATAAAGCATGGCCATAAGGAGCCGCAAATACTTCTGTCAGTTGATCTTTGTGTAATAAGCCTATCGGCTGTAAGTTTTCGTCTACAACCGCAAGACTGATAATCGATTTATCTTTTTCAAAAATATTATGCGCATCTTTACAACGGGTATGACTGTCGATGGAGGCTTGTTCGATTGCTAGCCAACCTATCGCCATTGATTGCTCAAACTGATTGGTAAGTGGAGTAAAACTTAATTGCTGTAATTGAGCTGAGTCAAACGCTAAACTAGGCTTTAAACTTGGTCGTTCCAGCAAAAAGCCTTGCGCATTCACAATGCCTAGCCCTTCAAGTAAACTTAGTTCTTCAACCCGCTCTATGCCCTCTGCTATCACGGCTGTTTTGGTAACTTTCGCTAACTCTATAATTGATTTTAAAAATTCTTTTTTAACCACGCTTTCATCACAATGGTCAATAAAATAACGATCAATTTTCACATAGTCAGGACATAATTCTGACCATTGCTTTAATCCTGAGTAGCCTGCACCTAAATCATCGATGGCAATCGAAAAACCGAGCTGGCGATAATGAGCAATTGTTTTCAGCAATAAAAAGCCATCATCGACCTTTTCTTGTTCGGTAACTTCAATCACCACTCTATTAGCGGCCAAACCAAACTGCTTAATTAGGTGTAATGTTTCGCCTTTCGGATGGCAGGGATCAAGTAAGGTTTTAGGGCTTACATTTAAGAATAATTTGCCTTGTAGTTTTAACCTTACAAAATTTTCGATCGCTTTTGAACGGCATAGCAACTCAAGCTCTGAGATTTTATCGTGCACAATTGCAGCACTAAAAAGCGTATTTGGCATCTCTAATGCACAATTTTTAGGACCGCGACTTAATGCTTCGTAACCTAATATTTGCTGCCCAGCGATATCAAAGATGGGTTGAAACAGTGTCGTTATTTCACTATTTCGCAATATATTGTCTAATATACTTAGCTGAGCACTCACTTATCAATAACCCATTACTTCATTAAGAGGCAGTTAAAGTAGCAAGCTGGTATGACAATTTTATGGCAATTGAGTTTAAGCTACTTACTTTAATACTTGTTCAACCTGATCAAAATGAGCAATTACCTCAATAATCTCAAGTTCCGCATATTCATAAGCTTGTTGATCAACAAATCCTGAACGAGCAATCGCTTGTACAGTCGCAGGATGAACCAATAAATCCTTACCGTGATAACAGATGGGCTCGTCAAACTTAGGTAGCTTACCATCGCTATGATAACCACTTTCAATTTCTTCTAGGGGCAATGACGGGAGCAAATCAGCAACAGCAATAAGCGCATTTAAGTATTCAGCACATTGTGGATAATCAACTATCAAGTCACTGAGGATAGTCTGCGATAGCGCGACTAAATCAGCAGATTGAGTTTCTAAATTAGCCGCATCTTTTTGCACTCTAATACTGCGAAGTAAGTTGTTAGCTTGATGCTGGTAATGCTCAAGTGTTGTTAATTGATAAGGTTGTACAGCAGCCTTTGATTGCTTAGGTTTAACGTTGTCATCACATCCGCTAACAATAATTAGACTACTAGCGACTACAAGTTGCTTTAACATTAGTTGGTTACATCAATACTTAATCAATAATTACTATTATAGGAAATATTTAATTTCATAAATAGCAATAATTAAAATTCGCCATGATAAAGCCCCGCTTACATATAGCCTTACACCGAGCCAACCCGCAGGCTTCCAAAACCCTAGCACCTTTAACTTTATCTCTTTAATCTCTTCCTCTGTGAGCTCTGTGCCCTCTGTGGTGAATTAATCATTTAAACAATTTGCACCACAGAGGACACCGAGGCGCTTCGCGCAACACAGAGAAAGTAAGGTTAAGCCCAACCCTATTACCTTCCTTTACCTCTTTGTGAATGAAAAACTTAAAATATTTTTCACAAAGAGAAGACATTTAAGTCACGCGGCATAAACCCGCGCCTACGTAAATTCAAACACCGCAGCAAACCCGTAGGCGGAATTACTTGACCAAGGTACATCGCGCAATTTTAAATTCACCAGTTAGACAGAGAGTTGTGAAAAACCTTTCGCGTAGGCAAGCCACTCGCCTACAAGTTATTAAGCACCAAAGTAACTTTAAACTCCCGTAGGCATTAAGCTTGCTGACGCGCGTCTTTTAACCTCTTTGCGAATATGAATAACTAAAAATATTTTGCACAAAGAGAAGACATTAGAATATTTTTAATAGCGCGGTGGCAAGCCACTCGCCTACAAGCTATTAAGCACCAAAGTAACTTTAAACTCCCGTAGGCGTTAAACTTGCTGACGCGCGTCTCTTAACCTCTTTGCGAATGAATAACTAAAAATATTTTGCACAAAGAGAAGACATTAGAATATTTTTAACAGCGCGGTGGCAAGCCACTCGCCTACAAGTTATTAAGCACCAAAGTAACTCTATACTCTCGTAGGCGACACAAACACTTAAAAGCAAAAAACCGCTCAATGAGCGGTTTTTTAAACGTAAACTTAGATTTATACCTATGGCATAGCGTCTAAATCTGCGCCTTCTTTTTCGATAACTTCTGGTATTAAGTCTTCTTTACTTACGCCCATCGCAATCGCAACGGCACTAGCAACATAAATCGAAGAATAAGTACCAATAAACACACCAAATAACAGCGCTGTAGCAAAACCATGAATAGTTTGACCACCCCAAGCAAACAAGGCGATTAATACTAAAATAGTGGTAATTGAAGTTACTAGAGTACGGTTAAGTGTTTGCGTTAATGAAATATCAATTATCTCAACAGTATCGTCGATACGCACTTTGCGGAAGTTCTCACGAATACGGTCAGATACAACGATAGTATCATTAAGAGAGTAACCTATTACCGCCAGTATTGCCGCCAATATGGTTAAGTCGAACTCTAACCCTAATAATGAGAACAAACCTAAAGTAATGATTACATCGTGTAAAAGTGCCGACACTGCGCCTACCGCAAAACGCCACTCAAAGCGAAATGCCACATAGATCAAGATACAAATAAGCGCAGTTAACATGGCAAGGCCACCCTGCTCTTTTAAGTCTTCACCTACACTTGGGCCAACAAACTCAATTCGACGCATTACTACGCTATCATCGGCTTTTTTTAGTGCATCAATTACTTGGTTACCAATTACTTCGGCTTTAACATCATCACCACGCGGTGCTAAGCGAACCAAAATCTCTTGGCTTGAACCAAATAATTGTACTGATGCATCTGCAAAACCATTTTCAGCTAACACTGAACGTACTTTCTTTAAGTCTGCTGGTTGTGCAAAACCGACTTCTACCGCTGTACCGCCCGTAAAATCTAAGCCAAAGTTTAAACCTTTAACGAAGAACGATGCGAACGATGCCAAAATAAGTAGCGTTGAGATGCTCATAGCAACTTTGCGCAGCGACATAAACCCTAAAGTTCTGCCGCCTAATTTTAAAATTTGCATATCTGCTCCTTAAATTGACAGCTTATCAATGCGCTTACCACCAATACATAAGTTGATTACCGCACGGGTACCAACAATGGCTGTAAACATTGAGGTGATAATACCTATCGCAAGTGTCACTGCGAAACCAGCAATTGGGCCTGTACCCACTGCGAACAGGATAATCGCAGCAATTAAGGTGGTAATATTGGCATCAAAAATCGTACTAAAAGCACTATCATAGCCATGATGAACAGCCTGTTGCGGACTACGTCCATCGGCCAGCTCTTCGCGAATACGCTCAAATATTAGTACGTTGGCATCAACTGCCATACCTACCGTTAGTACGATACCAGCAATACCTGGCAGTGTTAGTGCAGCGCCTGGGATCAACGACATAACACCCACAATCAATACTAAGTTAGCTGCTAAGGCAATATTAGCGACTAAGCCAAAACCTTTGTAATAAACTAACATAAAGATCAGTACAAACAGGAAGCCTAAAGCAACCGCCGTCATACCTGCTTCGATATTTTCTTGACCTAAGCTTGGCCCTACCGTGCGCTCTTCAACAATTTGAATTGGCGCAACAAGTGCTCCCGCACGTAGTAATAAACTTAAGTTATGTGCTTCTGCAGGGTTATCAATGCCTGTGATGCGAAACGAACGATCAAGACGCGCTTGTATAGTTGCCACGTTGATCACTTCTTCCACCTTAATTGGTGGTAGCGCTTTACCGTTTTCGTCTGTTTTACCAGAGGGCTTATACTCTATAAATACCGTCGCCATACGCTTGCCAATAGCACGCTTAGTGAAAGCATTCATTTTCGCGCCGCCTTTGCTATCAAGGCTAATACTTACTTGCGGACGTTGGTATTCATCGGCACCCGATTGCGCACCAGTAATGTGACTACCTTCGAGAATAATGCGTTTTTTAAGTACCACTGGGTAGCCATCACGGCTCATGATCATTTCAGTACCAGGCGGAATACGCCCTTGCGCTGCTGCCGTTGGATCGGCATTTTCGTCTACTTCACGAAACTCAAGCGTTGCTGTAGCACCCAAAATCTCTTTCGCACGCGCAGTATCTTGCACACCAGGTAACTGCACAATAATGCGCTCTGCACCTTGACGTTGTACGTTAGGCTCAGCAACACCGATTTGGTTAATACGGTTACGGATAATGGTTTCGTTTTGCTTGATAGCATAGTCACGAATTTCTTTGAGTTTTTGCTCGCTGATGGTGGCATAAAACGCGTTATCGTTAGAGCTATCATCAATGTAGTTGTGTAATGGGTAGCGTGACTGTAAAAAACGCTCTGCCGCATCTTTATCTTCTGCGCTGCGCATCTCCACACGAATACGTTCAGTACCAGCTACACGACGTACCGTGCGATAGCGTAGTTTTTCTTCACGTAAATCACTTTTATAGTCTTGATCCATTTGTTCCAGCGCGTTATCAACCGCTGTCACCATGTCAATTTCCATCGTAAAGTGAACACCGCCACTTAAATCCAAGCCCAATTTCATTGGATTGCCGCCAAGGGCTTTTAACCAATGAGGTTGCGCCGGGGCCATGTTAATGGCTGAGATGTAATCGTCGCTCAATGAATCACGCAATAAATCTTGCGCTTTAAGCTGCTCTTCAACATTTTTAAAGCGGATCAACACTTGACCGTTTTCGAACTTAACTGATTTTACGGTAACATTGTGCTCTTTGAGGGTCGCATTTACTTTGTCTACTACAGCTAGATCTGCATCAGTTCCTTTAGTACCTGAAATTTGTATGGCCGGATCACGACCATACAAATTAGGAGAGGCATATAAAAGACCTACCGCAATCACAGCTAGAACAAGTAAATACTTCCATAATGGAAACTTGTTTAACACGTGGGCGTCCTTATTATTATAGCGACTTCATTGTGCCTTTAGGCAATACTGCTGACACTGCTGATTTTTGTACAGTTACTTCAGCTTGATCGTTAAGTGAAATAACGATGAAATCTTTATCTTCAGAGATTTTAGCGATTTTACCCACTAAACCACCTTGAGTAAGAACTTCGTCGCCTTTTGCCATCGCATTCATCAGCGCTTTATGCTCTTTTACACGCTTAGCTTGTGGACGGTAAATCAAGAAGTAAAATACTAAGCCAAAGATAGCTAGCATGATCAACATCTCATAACCACCACCGGCTGGCGCTGCACCTGCCGCACTTGCGTGGGCGTTTGAAATAAATAAACTCATAACACTTCCTCTTTAATTTTTAAATTTAATTTGTGGTATCTGCAAGCTCTGGCACTTCTTGGCCGCGGCGTGCATAAAAATCATTTACGAATTCATCTAACTTACCGTCACCGATCGCATTACGTAAACCTTCCATAACGCGCTGATAGTAACGTAAGTTATGAATTGTGTTTAGTCGTGCACCTAAAATTTCGTTACATTTATCAAGATGATGTAGGTACGCGCGCGAATAATTCTTACAAGTATGGCAATCACACTCAGGATCAAGTGGGCCGGTATCTGTTTTGTGCACAGCATTACGAATTTTCACAATGCCACCGGTTATAAATAAATGACCATTACGCGCATTACGAGTTGGCATTACACAGTCAAACATATCGATACCGCGACGAACGGCTTCAACTAAGTCTTCAGGTTTACCTACACCCATAAGGTAACGGGGTTTGTTCTCTGGCATTTTATAAGCACAGTGATCAAGAATGTTAATCATCTCATTTTTTGGCTCACCGACCGATAAACCACCGAGTGCGTAGCCATCAAAACCAATTTCTTCAAGACCTTGTTGTGACTGAGCACGCAACTCCGGGTACATACCACCTTGGATAATACCAAATAAAGCTGATGGATTGTCACCGTGACCTTCTTTTGAACGCTTAGCCCAACGAAGTGATAACTCCATTGAATCTTTAGCTTCTTTTTCGGTGGCAGGATAAGGCGTACATTCGTCAAAAATCATTACGATGTCTGAACCTAAATCACGCTGCACTTGCATGGCTTTTTCTGGTGAAAGCATAATTTTTTCACCGTTAACAGGCGAGCTAAACAATACACCTTCTTCGGTAATTTTACGCATTGCGCCTAAGCTAAACACTTGAAAACCGCCTGAGTCGGTTAAAATTGGTTTATCCCAATTCATAAAACCATGTAATCCACCATGCTGCTTGATGATTTCAGTACCAGGGCGAAGCATTAAATGGAAGGTGTTACCTAGGCAAATATGCGCACCAGTGTCTTTGACTTCATCTGGGGTCATACCTTTGACAGTACCGTAAGTACCTACTGGCATAAATGCTGGCGTTTCGACTACGCCTCTATCAAAAATCAAGCGGCCTCGGCGGGCTTTACCGTCTGTACGGTCTAATTCAAACTTCATATCATCCTCAAATGTCAGAAAAACAGTCCAACAAGCTATAATTTAACCGCTCGATTCTACCCTTTTTGTAAAACCATTACTATTAATTGGGCTCAAAGCTGAAATTAAAAGTGCAAAAATCAAAACTAAAAAGCCCAACGCAATGCTGGGCTTTAAGTGCTTTTATAGAAAAAACTATTTACGGGTTAAAAACATCGCATCGCCGTAGCTAAAAAAGCGGTATTTTTGTGCAATTGCAGTTTGGTATGCACTCATAATATTATCTTGCCCAGCAAATGCACTAACCAACATGATCAATGTCGATTCTGACAAGTGAAAATTAGTGACCATGGCATCAACTACGTTAAATTGATAACCTGGGTAAATAAAAATATCGGTGTCACCAAAGTAACTGGCTAATTGGCCGCCATGTATCTTAGCTGCTGATTCCAATGAACGTACCGAAGTTGTGCCTACCGCAATCACTCTGCCGCCGTTAGCTTTGGTTGCAGCGACTGCTGCAACAACATCATCAGGCACTTCAATGTATTCGGAGTGCATTATATGATCATTAACCGAGTCTACGCGCACCGGCTGGAATGTGCCAGCGCCAACATGCAAGGTAACAAATGCCATGTTTACACCCTTGGCTTTTAATGCAGCCATGAGCGTATCGTCAAAATGTAGACCGGCAGTTGGCGCTGCAACCGCGCCAGGTTTTTCACCGTAGACTGTTTGATAGCGTTTGCGGTCTTCGTCAGTATCTGGACGGTCAATATAAGGCGGCAGTGGCATATGACCAATATCGTTTAAAATTTCCAGAACGTTTTGCTCACCTGTAAACTCTAGTTCAAACAATTCGCCATGACGACCCACCATAGTCGCCTGCGCTTTACCTTCGAGAATAAGTTCTGTACCTGGTTTTGGTGATTTACTGGCGCGTACATGAGCCAGCACGCGATGCTCATCAAGCACGCGCTCTACCAGCACTTCAAGTTTACCGCCAGATGCTTTTTGGCCATACATACGAGCAGGGATCACTTTGGTATTATTAAATACCAACAAGTCATTTTCATTTACTAAATCAAGAATATCGCTAAATATTTTATGTTCTACAGCGCCACTTGGGCCATCTAAGGTTAATAAGCGACTGCTGGTTCGATCCTGTTTAGGAAAACGAGCAATTAATTCATCAGGTAAGTCAAAGCTAAAATCAGCCACGCGCATAGGATATATCCAGATCAAAAAAGTCGCGCCAAGTTTAACTGTATCGTGCTATTAGCTCAACCAACGGCTTTAATTAAAATACAATGGAATGTTCTCTTGTGGTTCGAGACAAATGGCATTATTCTACTCAACTTGATTAGAGCTAGGTTGATAAGAGGTGTGACATAAATGGCTAAGCAGCTAACTTTGCTGATCTTAAACGCCAGTGTCGCTGAGCGTCAGGCTGTTAAGTCAACCTTAAATCGGCTCAATGTATTTACTTTCCTTGAAGTGGCCGATAGCCAACAAGCCCTCGAAATTCTTAAATCTCAAGCGGTCGATGTCATTATTACCGGTCTAAATGTTGGTAAAATCGATGGCTGGCGATTTTCTCGGATGATCCGTTCAGGGTTATTAAAAACCCCAAAAAACACACCAATTGTGCTTACTCCGCCTATCTATTGTGAGCGAATAGCCGAAACGACAGCACGCAGTTATGGCATAGATGCGGTATTACCATTTGAACGCCAAGATATGCTGCCACAGGTACTGGCAAATGTATTATCAACGCATTTAGAAAAAAGCAGTCGCTTAGATTTGTTGCTGCTCGAAACCGACAGTAGTAAAGCCGCCGAAATAACGCAACAACTACAGCTAAACTTTGCCTGCACCCATGTTTCTAGTAATAAACAAGCATTATCAATCTATTTGCAGCAAAAGTTTGCCATTGTGTTACTTGATGCAACCGCAGCACACGCAGGAGCTGCCAGTCAATTAGTTGAAGAGATTTTACAACACAACCCAAAACAAGCCATTGTAACTATTATTGATACAAAAGATGCCGATCATGCTGAACAACTATTGCTTTCAGGGGTTACTGATTTTATTCGTGCACCGTATGAACAAACCTTGTTAAGTAAAGTATGCGACCATGCTGCGCGCCGTGAAGATTTTATGGTCAGTTATGCAGAGTTTGCACAAAAAGTAGAACAGCTAAGTCAAAGTCAAAGCCGCTATAAGGAGCTATTTTCAGCCCATCAGCGGATACTATTACATCTTAATACTGTGGTGCTTGAATTTGATCAACAAGGCCGCATTCGTTTTATCAACCCTGCGTGGGAAGCACTCAGTGGGTTTGGCATAAAACAAACCTTGAGCAAAGCACTCTCTGACTTTTGTATCAATGATTGCAAAGATAAACTACTGCAAACAATTAGCAGTATTTTGCATGGCGGTGCCTTGCAACAGCAGGTTGAAGTGCAAATTATTCATAAAGATGGTCAAGCTATTTGGGTTGAGTGCCGCTTACAACTAATCAAAAACAGCAGTAATGCTGCCACGATCACCGCCACAATAGATAATATTCATGAGCGCAAACAAGCTGAATTACAGCTGCGCCATTTAGCGCTTCATGACACCTTAACCGGCTTACATAACCGCTATTATTTTGATCAACAACTCAATCGAATTTGCCAGCCGCAACGCACTAATGGCGACATAGAACACGCTTTAATTTATATTGACCTCGATCATTTTAAAATAATTAATGACAGTAAAGGTCATCAACAAGGCGATATAGTTCTTAAAGAAGTTGCGCAACTATTTAACGCCAATATCAGTGATGAACACTTAGTGTGTCGCATTGGTGGTGATGAATTTGCGGTGATCTTAAATAATATGAATCTGCTTGATGCACACTTGATAGCTGAAAGTATTTGTATGGCTATTGAAGGTCACCAGTTTAAATCTGAAGAACAAGTTTATTCAATTAGCTGCTCAATTGGCTTAACGCAAATAACAGCAGCGAACCATGATCCGAGTGAATGCTTAAAACAAGCTGATATTGCCTTGTACGTTGCTAAAAGCTTAGGCCGTAATTTGGTTCATTGTTACTCTAAAGAAGATGCCAGCCATAACACCTTGCAAGCTGGATTAGAGTGGGGACACAGCATTCGCCAAGCATTACAACAAAACCAAATTGAATTACATTACCAGCCGATTTGGGACTTTAAACATGGTGGTGTCGCTTATTTTGAAGCACTGTTACGCTTAAAACTCGACGGTGAACTGGTTTATCCAAACCAATTTATTCCGTCACTTGAATTATTGAACGACACTTACTTAATGGATCAATGTGTGATCAGCAATGCAATTTCTGCCATTGCCGCTAACCCTGAACTAAATCAAGTTGCGATAAACCTATCTGCGCAATCGTTTTTAGATGAACGCCTATTGCCACATATCGAATCGACCCTTGAAAAGTGCGATATCAGCCCTACCCGGGTTATTTTTGAGATCACCGAGTCCGCCAGTATCAATAATTTAACTGCCACTCGTGCGATGATCGAAAAGCTCAATCGCTTGGGCTGTCATTTTTCAATTGATGACTTTGGCACTGGCTTTAGCACCTTTAATTATCTTAAACAGCTGCCAGCTCAACATGTAAAAATAGACGGTTCGTTTGTTCGCGATATGCTCAATGATCCAATCGACTTGGCGTTAGTTAAAGCAATAAATGATATTAGTCGCTCGCTCAATAAGCGTTCAGTTGCTGAATATGTTGAAAATGAAGAGATCTTTTTAGCACTAAAAGAAATAGGTGTTGATTATGGCCAAGGCTACTTTATTTCACGCCCGGTGCCCGTAGAAAAAATCAAACATCAGTTACAAAAAATTTATCAAAACAAAACTTTTTACGAACAACCACCTAGCTAAAATAGCGAACTTTTCATACAAATCTACGCATTTTTTTACTTCCATCTTGTGATAACTCATCTATACTTTGCTCATCGGGCGATAAATGTCTTGTGATTATGATGATAATCAAAATTTCACATGACATCGTTAAATCATAGCAACATGTCACTTACAAACTAACATGTTGTTATTAGTATCATTGTCAATTTATGGAGTGAATTATGATGCAATTAATAGTGTTACTATTAGCGGTAAACTTAGGGATAACTTACCAATGCTATCGATATGCCAGTATCAAAGGTTACCCGGTTGTAACTTTTACCTGCTTAGGTTTGATCCCCTACTTTAACTTAGTGGTGTGGGTTTATTTGTTATTTTTACCAGATATTACGCCATTCAATAAACAGTTTGAATATGAAGGGCATAACGAAAAGCAGCCTTTATAATACGGCTGCTTGTTGGTCAGGGATAAGTTATTAATTGAGCTCAGTTAATATCAGCTCGGCTAATTAAAATTGGTAGCTAATAGCTTTTTTAGTCAGTTCGCTGGCTTTGATATCGCCGGCGACACACTTTTTAATATCTGATTTATTAAATACTTTTATTAAACTCGTATTTTTATCGCCGAGCCCTTTGAGAACAAAACTCACATGCTCGTCGTTTGGCAGACTACGTAAACCACTACCGTAATCACATAACGTAAGACTGATACTTGTGCTTACTTGCTCCAGTAACTGTTGTTGCTCTGCGGCTTGTTGTTGCTCACGCTCTGCATGCTTTGCATTGATATTTTGCCGTAGCTGTTGCTGCTGTTTAGTGAGTCTAGTTTGTTGTTTTTCCAGCTTCGCGATATCTTTTTCTAACGCTTTTTTGCGTTGTTCAAGCTGTTTCTCTTCGGCGCTATTATCATGGCGGCTGGCAAACTCTAAATCGCGCTTTTCACGCTCTAAATCTCGCAACTTTCGGCCCACATCACGCTCTTGCTCTGCAATTTCGCGCACTTGTTCTGCGCCTTCACGCATTAGCTCCATCGCTTGTTGATAAGCTTCTCGTGATGATTCAACAACATCTTCGGTAATAAACTCTACTTGATCACTGATAATTTCAATATCCATATTAGCAAAATCAATTTCAGGCAGTGGTGGTAACGGCGCATTAGGTGCGTTACTAAAAATAGTCTGCCAGCGGCTAGAGCCTCTTACGTCCAGCTCAAATACCACTCCCTGCTTAACAAAATAGTTGGCTTGAATCGCACGGATCCTTTTATTGGTATCTTGCTTTAACGCGCTGCTTAAAATGTTTTCCATTATTGCTACTTCACGCTGTATTGATGCCAACTCCGCTGGGGCTTGCGCAGATACATTAGCACTTAAACACCCAAGTATGGCCATTATGGCGCTGCTGATAAGTTTTTTATTCATGCTCTATACTCCTAATTTTTCGCAATCGCGGCTGTTGGCTGCTCTTGTACTTGTTCGGCTAAATCATTTAATTGCATCCGTAGATACGCTTGATCTTGAGCTCGCTGGGTTTTGATGTAAGTGATTAAACTGGCAATATCTTCTTGGCGTTCAACTCGTCCTGTTGCAATGGCCTCTTTTGCTAATTGATACATCTGCTGTAGCTGCAATTGATTTTGCGCAGTAATAATTTTTTGCATTTGGTCAATTTGCTTTTGTTGAGACTGCAATAAATGTGTTTGTTTCGTTACTTGTGCAAGTAACCCCTGCGTATCTGATTGCGGTATAACTAAAAAGATTAACGAACAAACCAATACTGATGCTGCAACAGCCCACGCTCCAGCGACGCTAAACACACGCACAGCAGAGAACTGCGATATTGTTGATTGGCGATCCCAGATTGGTACAGGTACAGCCTTATAGTCACGGCTATGCTGTTGCCATACTTGCGCTTGGCTCATCAACGCTGCATATTCGGGAGCATTTTCGAGCTGCTGCAATTGTTTATCGCTCAAAACTTTACCATCTAACCATTGCTCAAAAAGCGACTCTAAACTAGCCATCTACGGCCTCCAAATGAACTTTTAATTTTCCTAATGCACTGTATAACCGCGACTTAGCAGTATTAGTTGAAATATCTAATTGCTCAGCAATCTCTTCAAAGGTGCAATGCTGGAAAAATTTCAACTCCACCACTAAACGCTGCTCCCACGGTAACTTATTCAACATACTTTTTAATTGCTGATGCTGGGCCTGAGCTACACTATTGCCTTCTAATTCACTGTGTTCACAGGCCTGTTCTGGCACATCATCTAAGCTCTGATAATGCTTGCGACGGCGGTAGTATTCAACGCTACGCCGATGCACAATTTGAAATACCCAAGTATTAAAACTCGACTCACCACGAAAGTTCGGCAGACTTTTATACACCGAAATAAACACCTCTTGCATTAAGTCCATGGCATCATCTGGGTTACTTAGCATCCGCAAACAATAGTTATAAACTTGGCTTTCATGCTGCTTAACCAGCTTAAGCCAGGCGCGCTTATTTCCTTGTTGTGCTTTGGCGATTAATGTTTCTATTGATTGAAAAAACACGATTCTCGATGCTTAGTTATTTTACTTATGAGGTTAGTCGATAGAGTGAAGCAGATAGTTTGGAAAAGATAAAAATAAATGAAAATAAATAAAAAAGCTCACCTAAATGAGCTATTCATCCGTCATTAAACGGCATTGTTGCTTTAAAAAGCTTTCTAGCATTTGGCTAAATAAACGAAAATCTCGAATACGACCGGTTGTTTTGCGCCACAGAATGCCAATATCGCGGTATGCGTCACTTTGTGAAGGAGTGGCAAGCATATTTTTGTTCGCTAAAATACCCGCGTTAATCGCCATTTGCGGTAAGAAAGTCACACCGAACTGGTGCTCAACCATGCTAAGTAAGGTGTGTAAGCTCGCCGCTTCAAACGGATTGATACAGCTTGAACGATTTAAATGACAAGCACTTAATGCGTGCCCTGTCATACAATGTTCTCGCTCTAATAAGAACACGCTGGCTTCCGGTAACAAGTTAAAATCTTCTATATTCTTAGCAGGTAAATAGTCTTTATGATGTACTAAGCAAAAGTGATCTTGCGCGAGTACTTGAGTATGAAATTTATCAGTATCGTAAGGTAGTGCCAACAGCGCCATATCGATATGGCCATGCTCGAGTTTATCTAACAAGCTATCACTGGTGTCTTCAACCAGTACCAACTCTAAATCGGCAAACTGTTGCTGACAAAGGTGGTAGAGAGGTGCCGCAATAAAACTAGCAATCGTTGGAATAACTCCGAGGGTGAGCGTACCGCTTAGCGGTGTTAAATGGCTTTTAGTCAGCTCTCTAACACTTAGCGTATCGTCAATAATTTTGCGTGCCCGCTCTACTACCTCTTCGCCGATGGCTGTGAACATCAAACTACGATTTTCACGCTCTATGAGTTGGCAACCGAGTGTTTCTTCAAGGGTTTGAATTGCACTGCTGAGTGTTGATTGACCAATAAAACACGCACTTGCGGCGCGGCCAAAATGTTGATGCTGATGAACTGCCAATAAATACTGCAGCTGTTTAATACTTGGTAAGTTCGTCATACTTTTTGTACCCACAAATAAAAAGACCCCAACACCAAGGGCGTTGAGATCTTTTCAAGCTAAAAGTCTGTAATACTTAAAGACTGCTGGATTTAAACTCCAAAGGCAGTTCTCAGTATGTAGAAAATAACAATAGCAAGGGCAGCGCCAACTGGCAATGTAATTACCCAAGAAACTACAATGTTTCTGATCACACCCATATTAAGTGCAGCAATTCCACGTGCCATACCTACCCCTAATACCGCGCCAACTAAGGTTTGTGTAGTAGAAATTGGCAAGCCTGTTCCCGATGCAATTACAACTGTAGAAGCAGCAGCTAATTCAGCAGCAAAACCACGACTTGGTGTTAAATGCGTAATGCCTTCACCAATCGTTTTAATTACTTTTTTGCCTAAAATTGCAAGGCCTGCAACAATACCGAAACCACCCAGTGGTAAAATCCACCATGCGATTGTCGCTTGCTTAGCTATCTCACCGTTATTTTCAACAATGTTTACAACTGCAGCCAACGGACCAATAGCGTTAGCCACGTCATTAGAACCATGAGCAAATGCCATACAACATGCGGTTAATACCATTAAGATAGCAAACACTTTCTCAACGTTATTAAATTGCATTTTCTTATCGGCTTTTGGATCAATCTTTAACCGAGAAATAACGATTTTACCAATAATACCAACAATAACAGCAATACCGATTGCTAATGCATAACCTTCAACAGCACCTAAATTAATACCAATGTGCTTTAAACCTTTCTTGATGGTTACTAAAGACATGATAAAACCGGCTAAACCCATGTAAATAGGCACATAGCGTTTGGCATTATTAAGTGGTGCCTCGGTGTCAAAAATTAACTTTTGCGCACTCATAAATATTAAGTAGGCAATAAACCCTGAAATCGCCGGGGTAACAATCCAACTCCCCACAATACCTGCAACTTTGTCCCATTGAATCGCTTCGCTGCCAACTGCAACTAAAGCAAATCCGATGATAGCACCAATAATTGAATGCGTGGTTGATACCGGCCAACCTAAGAATGAAGCTATTAGCAACCAACTACCCGCTGCAAATAATGCCGAGATCATCCCTAATACCATAAGTTCTGGCAGGTCTAAAAACGGCGTAGAATCGATAATGCCTTTACGAATTGTCGATGTTACTTCGCCGCCAGCTAAGTAGGCGCCTGCAAATTCAAAAATCATCGCTATAAAAATAGCTTGTTTAATAGTTAATGCTTTTGAACCTACCGATGTGCCCATCGCATTAGCAACGTCATTCGCGCCAATACCATAAGCCATAAAAAAACCGACTGCTGCGGCAATTAAAATTAATACCGTGCCATAAGATGCAATGATATCCATTGTGTAACCCTAATCTTTCGTTATTGAACTGAGTGTAAATTACCGAGCTAACATCAGCTCAAGACGCGAACCAACGCGTTCTGCGATATCCGCAAGCTCGCCGACCCATTCGATGATTTTATATAAAAACATTACATCTACAGGATTGAGTTCATCTTCGACGTCACGTAATTGGCGACGTATTATGATTTGCATATCATCCGTGTCTTGTTCAATTGCATCCAATTCAACGAGCATTTTTTCTACTAAGGTCACTTCACGACCTTTAAAACCAGTTTCTAGTAACTCATCTAACTCATTGATTGCGTTTGATGCTTGTTTAGTTGCATCAACACAGCGAGTTACATAGGCTAAAAAGTTAACTTGAATTTCTTTTGGAATGGTCATCTCACGACCAATTACACGACCAGCAATGTCTTTTGCTTTATTAGCAATTTTATCTTGCTGGGTGACGAGTTCAAGCAGATCTGTACGCTCTACCGGCATAAATAAACCGCGCGGTAACTGTAAACGTATATTTCTTTTCATGTCGTCGGCTTCACGTTCTAAAGTACGAATGTTCAAGCGAATCTCTTCTGCTTGTTGCCACTCTTCTTTAAATACATGATTGAAAAAAGGGATCAAAGCTTTACTTGCTTGATGTACCTTCTTGATGTGATCTTCCATTGGCTTTATAGGAGATTTTGCGAATACCCCTAAAAATGCGTTTGTAGGCATAACTGACCCTTAAATCAAATTAGTATGCTTTGCGGCGTGAATTTTACAGCATTCACCGCGATTGTGAATGCTTTTATTACATCACAGCTGCCGCTACAGCATTATAATTATAACGAAAACATGAAAAGCGACCATTGGCCGCTTTAATAAAACAAGACGGTATCAAAAAATCTATAACGATTTTTCTATATCCTCTTGAGATGTATGACGAATATCTTTGCCATTAACAAAGTAAATAATGTATTCAGAGATGTTTTGACAACGGTCGCCAATTCGTTCCAATGAACGTACCGACCAAACTAAATCCATAATTTTTGGAATTGAACGTGGATCTTCCATCATATAGGTCATAATTTGACGAGTAATTGCTTCATACTCACGGTCAACCTTGGCATCTTCTTTATGTACTTCAAATGCTTTTTGTACATCCATACGTGCAAAAGCATCGAGTACATCATGCAGCATTTTTGAAACTTGGCGACCCATATTTTCGATGTTAACTAATAAATCTTGCTGATCTTTAGTAAATGAATCTAGCGCAACTTTAGCAATACGCTCAGCTTCATCGCCAATACGCTCTAAATCGGCAATGGTTTTAGCAATCGCGACTACTAAGCGTAAATCACTTGCAGCTGGCTGACGACGAGCAATGATACGGGTACATTCCTCATCAATATTTACTTCCATGGCGTTTACTTTATAGTCGTTTTCACGCACTTTACGCGCTAACTCAGCATCGCCATTACTTACCGCATCAAGCGCGCTATTAAGTTGCTGCTCAACTAAGCCACCCATGCTTAATACATGGTTGCGAACGTTTTCTAGCTCTTGGTTAAAGCGGCCAGAAATATGCTTATTAATATTGTGTTCCATTGTTTACCTTCTTATCAAAATCGCTAACGTCACCCAAAAACAGTTTGACTCAGCCTAGCCGTAACGACCGGTGATATAATCTTCCGTTTTCTTTTTCGTTGGGGTAGTAAATAACGTATTGGTATCTGAGTACTCTATTAATTCACCCATGTACATAAAGGCCGTTTGATCAGAAACCCGCGCTGCTTGTTGCATGTTGTGGGTTACGATAACAACGGTAAACTTATTTTTTAAATCGTTGATAAGCTCTTCAATTACCAGTGTTGAAATAGGATCCAATGCTGATGTTGGCTCATCGAGTAATAATACTTCAGGCTCAATGGCGATAGAGCGTGCAATCACTAAACGTTGCTGCTGACCACCTGACAAACCAAATGCACTATCGTGAAGCCGATCTTTTACTTCATCCCACAGTGCCGCGCCTCGCAGTGACTGTTCAACCACCTCGTCTAATTTACGTTTTTCTTTGATACCTTGTAAGCGTAGGCCATAAACCACATTTTCGTAGATTGATTTAGGAAACGGGTTCGGACGCTGGAATACCATACCAACATTACGACGCAGCGCTGCAACATCTACCTTTTTGTCATAGATGTTTTGTCCGTGTAGTAAAATTTCACCTTCAATACGGCAAATATCAACCAGATCATTCATACGGTTAATACAGCGCAACAACGTAGATTTACCACACCCTGATGGTCCGATAAATGCGGTTACTTGGCCTTTTGGAATATTCATATTCACTGAGCTAAGCGCTTGTTTTTCACCATAGTAAAGATCTAAGTTTTTGATCTCGAGTGCCGTTTGCTCGGTGCTTAAATTGTCTAAGTCCAATTTCAAACTCGTGCTTGATTGGTTTACTTGTGGAGCGACTGTAATCATGTTTGTTACCTATAGAATCTTTACTAATTATTGATCAAGCGATCTAAATTTTTCACGTAAATGGTTACGTATGCCTATCGCGGTGATATTCAGTGTAATAATTACTGATACCAATAAGAATGCGGTGGCATACACTAGCGGACGTGCCGCTTCAACATTTGGGCTTTGGAAGCCAACGTCGTATATATGAAAACCTAAATGCATGAACTTTCGATCTAGATGAAAATACGGGAAGTTACCATCGAGCGGTAATGTCGGTGCCATTTTCACCACACCCACTAGCATCAATGGTGCAACTTCGCCAGCAGCACGCGCCACCGCTAATATTAAACCGGTCATAATCGCAGGACTGGCCATTGGCACGATAATACGCCATAACGTTTCAGCTTGCGTTGCGCCCAGTGCTAAAGAGCCATGACGAACCGTACTTGGGATACGTGATAAGCCTTCTTCTGTTGATACAATCACCACAGGCAGCGTTAAAATAGCAAGCGTTAAAGCAGACCAAAGTACCCCTGGAGTACCAAATACTGGACTAGGTGAGGCTTCTGGATAAAACAATTGATCCAAACTGCCACCTAATACATAAACAAAGAATCCTAAACCGAATACACCGTAAACAATTGAAGGAACACCAGCCAAGTTAATGACCGCGATACGGATCATCTTGGTAACCGCATTTTTAGCCGCATATTCATGTAAGTATATAGCTGCTACAACCCCAAACGGCGTTACAATTACAGCCATCAACATTACCATAAAAACAGTACCAAAGATTGCCGGGAATACACCACCTTCAGTATTAGCTTCACGCGGATCATCTGAAACAAATTTACCTAGTTGTACAAAGTAGTGACCTAGCTTTGCAACAAAGCTCATGTCATTAGGAAACCAAAAATCCAAAACCTGATATAAAGGCAAAGTAACAATTTCACCGCGCATATCTTTTACGGTTACCTGATCACGCTTAGCTTGTTTGCGCAGTGCAAACAATTGCTTTTCAAGTACGCCATACTCGGCTCTTAGATCTGCACGCTGTTGCGCAAGCTCAGCCACTCGTTCATCGGTCAGTGCATCATCGAGTAAATACGACTTCTCTTGTAAACGTAAACGCTCTAATTGATAGTTAATATGACCAATGTCACCGTTTTGCAAATCAAGCGCTTGCTCATTAAGCTCAACGGCACGTTCAACTAATTCTTCTAATACTTCAGTTTTATTATCGGTGATCACTTGGCCGTCTTTTATTACTTGTTCGACGTAGCCATAAAAATTACCGTTTTTACTGCGTTCAAACACCGCTATAGCCGCAGGCATGGTATTTGATTTTATGTCAGTTTCTATTACCCAACGAAAATCTAAATCAACGTATTCACGGTTACCGGTTTTAATTAAATAACGCTCTAGTTGCTCTTTATCATAACCAGATAAATCAACACCGGTTGCCTCAAGGCGCGATTTAGGCACCATTTCACGGTCGTATATTTCACCAATTACAGTTTGCTGCGCAACCGAGCCCTGTAGCTCTAATTGCACTACTTGTGATGGCCAGAAAAAGCTTAACCCTTTCCAAGCAATCATTGCTAATAACCCTAAGACAGAAATCAAACTGATACTTACTGCACCACCTGTCATCCATATCCAAGGAGAACCTGACTTAAACCACTGCTTTAACATGTCGTGTCTCCCACTTACATCGAGCTGTATTTATCACGCAACTGCTGACGCACAAACTCAGCAATTGTGTTGAAAATAAAGGTGAATATGAACAATACAAAAGCGGCTAAGAATAAGATCCGATAGTGTGAACTACCCACTTCCGATTCTGGCATTTCTACTGCGATATTAGCGGCTAAGGTACGCATACCTTGGAAAATGCTCCAATCCATTATTGGCGTATTACCTGTTGCCATTAGTACAATCATCGTTTCACCTACGGCGCGGCCTAAGCCCATCATCACAGCAGAGAAAATACCAGGGCTGGCGGTTAATAACACCACACTAACCAAGGTTTGCCATTGTGTTGCGCCTAGCGCCAATGAACCGTTTGATAAATGCTTAGGCACACTAAATACAGCATCTTCTGCGATAGAGAAAATAGTCGGAATAACCGCAAAACCCATCGCAATACCGACTACCAGTGAATTACGTTGATCGAAAGTCAGACCCAATTCGTTAGTCAAATACTGGCGAACATTACCGTCAAACATCCACAACTCAACCACCCCGCTCATCGCAAAGGCTAACCAACCAATCAGTAACAATACTGGTATTAGTAAGATTGAGTGGGCCCCTTCAGGAACTCGGTGACGAAAGCTTTCTGGTAATTTAGTCCACGCAAATGCGGTCGCTAAAATCCCCAGCGGCAGCATAAACAGCAAGCCAACAATCGCAGGTAAATGCTCTTCTATCAACGGCGCAAGCCATAAGCCCGCTAAAAATCCTAAAATTACGGTTGGTAATGCTTCCATAATTTCAACTGTTGGTTTGACTACTTTACGTAATGGACCTGACATAAAATAAGCGGTGTAAATTGCTGCAGAGAGCGCAATCGGCACTGCAAATAGCATCGCATATAAAGCAGCTTTTATAGTACCAAATGAAATTGGCACTAAAGAAAACTTAGCTTCAAAGTCATCACCGGCAGACGTTGATTGCCAAATATAACCCGGCTCTGGATAACCCTCATACCACACTTCTTGCCACAAGGCTGACCAAGTCACCTCAGGGTGTTCATTGTGAATTTCAACCACGGTTAATTTGTCATCAGCTAGAATAAGTGCCGCATTTGAGCGTGGTGCAATAGCAAAGTTTTCAATCGGACCTTCACTGATTTTACCTTGCCATAGTTTTGCTTCACTGGTGGTGTAATACACGCCTAACTCACCATTAGAACTGGTGGTAAAGAACGTACGGCGATAAAACTCAGTGAATATATCTAGCTTAGGCTGCTTTGAGGTTTCAAACGCACGTATTTTCTGATATTCACGGCCATCGTCAGTATTAATTTCAAACCACTGCGAAACTTCACCATTGTCATTCGCTAGCATCAGCGAGTTAGCACCGGCTAATAATTGCGCCGAAACCAAGTTGGCATTTTCTTCATTCGCCGCAAGCATTTGGATCAGCTCAACCTCGCTTGGATTGCGAGTATCGTAAACATAAATTTGATTTGCTGAGCGCACAAAAGTACGGGTGGTATCTGGCGACATTAGTAGTTGGTCTACGCGCCCTTCAACATCAAGTTCAGTGCGTTCAACAACCCATTCAACTTCACCGCTGAACATGTTTTCTTCAGCAACAAAACTGCTAAAAATTACACGCTTATCAGCCGTTTGTGCCACAACAGCGGTTTTATCTTCATAATGGCTAAATGCAAATTGTTTAATGGCAGCACCATTGTCGTCAACCAGCAATGTTTTTTCACCAAGTGGATAACCCAAACGCGGGGTTAATTTACGTTCGTTATTAGGAAAGGTAACTAAGAATTTAGGTGACACTATCATCACCGAACCATTTTCTAGTCCGTATGCGTAATGTCCTTGAAATGGCGCGCTGGATGCAAAACTACTCACTTCGCTGTCAAGTGGCACAACTAAGCTAGCAAGCTTTTTACCAAAGCCCTTTTTCTCAACACTGTAATAATCAACCTTACCTTGTTTGCTCAGTAAAAAAGCAATTTCAGTTTGCTCTTCAATACCTAGGCCAACAATTTGTTCAGCATTACTAAGCGCAAAGCTATCGCGCGTTTCTACTTTCGCTGATTCAAAAATAGGTTGCACAACATACAATAAATAGAAGAATATCAATAGCAAAGCTATCAATACCATAATACCGCCAGCGGTAATGCTAAATTTGGCAAACCGATCTTTAAATAGACGGCTTCTATCCGTATTAAAAGACGGTTTATTCGGATTGGAAGTCATCAAAACACCTATAAATCTTAACGTTGGGTAGATTATATTTCACCAAGATGACAGTATTGTTACAAACGTCATAATTGCTAAGACTTTGTTGTGGTATTCATCATAACAAAACAAACAATGTTTATATTCAATAACTTGAAAAACTTTCAACTTAGTGCTTTATTATTGATAAACAAAAGTTTAGATAATTCAGACTGTAAACTCACACTATTTTACTGTTTTTAAATTGAACTATTGGCAAAAAAATTGGACAAATTTGGGGACTGAGTCAATACTCAATCCGGTTCTTTTTAATCATTCAATAATTTCATGCCTGGGCATTTATTATTTAATTACGGCACTCTTTAGGAATTATCTATATGAAGCAATTGGTTATAACTATTTTGGGACAAGATCGTCCGGGACTTGTAGAAGACATCTCATCTGCAATTTTAAATCATAATGGTAACTGGTTAACCAGTAACTTAAGCCATTTAGCCGGTCACTTTGCTGGCATCATTGAAGTAGCAGTGCCAGCAGAGCATCTGCAAGAATTACAAGATGCATTGCATGGCTTACCACAATTAGAAGTACGGATTGAAACAGGCGCGCATGAATTACCGGACACACCCGCTGAACAGCTTAATTTTGTGATAACTGGTAATGATCGACCAGGTATTATTCAAGAACTTGCAGGAGTACTGCGTCACAAGGGGGCAAATATTACCCACCTAAACTCTAAGCAGCAGAGCGCACCAAACTGGGGTGTACCAATTTTCAGCGCCGTAGCAACAGTTGCTTTGCCAACGGGCATGAATAAAGACGAAGTTGTTGCTGCACTCGAAGCAATTACATCCGACTTAATTGTTGATATTGAAGACGCTTAAGTCACACCTCACAGCCATCTTCTATAGCAAGACAAACATGTAATAAAAGTGACATGTTTGTCATTTTTATGTCATCTAAGTGTTCTATATTTTGTTCAGTTGCTGTCCAAGGAATAGAATATGAACGCCTGCGCTGATG
Organism: Pseudoalteromonas sp. SR44-5; assembly: GCF_014163675.1. Taxonomy (NCBI): domain Bacteria; kingdom Pseudomonadati; phylum Pseudomonadota; class Gammaproteobacteria; order Alteromonadales; family Pseudoalteromonadaceae; genus Pseudoalteromonas; species Pseudoalteromonas sp. SR44-5. The sequence goes on along the minus strand of NZ_JACJDT010000044.1, from coordinate 14,380 downwards.
TGTCTCAAACGATTAATTATTTTGCCCCAGAGTTAAGTTGGCTGTCTTTTAATGATCGTGTTTTACAAGAAGCTAAAGATAAAAATAACCCGATTATTGAACGTATTCGTTTTTTGGGGATCTTCTCAAACAATTTAGATGAATTTTTCAGAGTTCGGGTTGCCGATGTAAAACGACGTATTCTATTAAATAAACTACCAGATACTAATTTTGATGAAGATGAAATTTTACTGACCCAAATTCAGCAAAAGGTTTTGCAGCTTGGTAAAAAATTTAACGTTATTCATCAGCAAATTCTCCATGATTTAAATACCCACAACATTCATGTTGACCGTCCTGAACAACTTAGTGAGTTTCATATTAACTGGCTAAAAATATTTTTTCACGACAATGTATTACAGCACATATCGCCGATAATGCTGGATGAAAACAAAGACTTCTCAGATCATATTAACGATACAATGACGTACTTGTTTGTCGAAATGTTGAACGACAAAAGTCATTATGCGATGTTAGAAGTCCCTACCGATCGCGTACCACGCTTTGTAATTTTACCACCCGAAAAAACCCGTCGTCATAAAACCATTGTGATGTTAGATGACATTATTTTGTTTTTTTTAAGTGACGTATTTAGCAGTTTTTTTAGTTTTACTGAGATCCAAGGCTACGCAATCAAGCTGACCCGTGATGCAGAATACAACCTAGATGACGAACTAGAAGAAGGCATTTTAGATAAGATGTCTAAGGGCCTAAAACAGCGTATTTATGCCGAGCCGGTGCGCTTAGTATACGACCAAGCGATGCCCGAGCCAATGCTCAAAGTAATGAAAAAACGCTTAGGTGTTACTCATCACGATGCGTTGATCCCCGGTGGTCGCTATCGTAACTTTAGAGACTTTATTGGTTTTCCCAATGTTGGTCGGCAATATTTAGAAAACAAATCATTACCGACTTTGCAAAGCACAGCATTTAATAATCATGCCAGTGTGTTTGCTGCAATTAGTCAGCAAGATATTCTACTTTATTATCCATATCATACATTTAATCATCTACTGGAATATGTTCGCCAAGCAGCATTTGACCCTCGAGTAACACAAATTAAAGTAAACATTTATCGTGTTGCGAGTAAATCTCGATTAATTTCATCACTGATCAACGCGGCAAAAAATGGCAAAAAAGTCACCGTTATGGTGGAGCTAAAAGCACGCTTTGATGAACAAAATAATATTGAGTGGGCAAAAGTACTCAGTGGCGCAGGTATTAAAGTTATTTTTGGTATACCAGCTCTCAAAGTACACAGTAAGTTATGTATTATTCATCGTCGTGAAAAAGGTCAAATAGTAAAGTACGCGCACATTGGCACTGGTAATTTTCACGAAAAAACCGCCAAAATCTATACAGACTTTAGTTTATTTACTAAACATCAAGGTATTTGTGACGAAAGTGATAGCGTATTTAAGTTTATTGAAAGCAGTTATAAACCGTTTATGTTCGAACATTTGATGATTTCGCCAGTGAACGCTCGACAGCTGTTGCTTGGTTTAATTCACCAAGAAATAACCCATGTTGAAAATGGTCACACCGGTAAAATAACATTAAAAATAAATAACTTAGTAGATAAAGAACTGGTTGATTGTTTGTACTTGGCCGCTCGTAGCGGTGTTAAAATTCGCATTATTGTCCGTGGTATGTGTTCCTTAGTGCCAGGACTCAATAATTTTAGCGACAACATTCGGGTAATTAGTATCGTCGATCGCTTTTTAGAGCACCCGCGAGTTATGATCTTTGGTAATAATGGGGATGAAAAAGTCTATATTTCATCTGCAGATTGGATGACACGTAATCTTGATCATCGAGTTGAAGTTGGCGTGCCTATTTATGATGAAAAACTAAAACAACTCATTGTTGACGTACTTGAACTGCAATTTAAAGATCGTACCAAAGCGAGAATCATTGATAGCGAACAGAAAAATCATTATGTTAGACGCGGAAATCGTAAAAAAATACGTTCGCAAATAGCTATTTATGATCACTTAAAAAAATGGGAAGGCAATTACAATAATGAATGATTATCCCTCAATTGCTGCGGTTGACTTAGGCTCAAACAGCTTTCATTTAGTGGTCGCAAGAGAAGTGGATGGCTCTTTGCAAATTCTCCACAAAGAAAAACAACGCGTTTACTTAGCCGATGGCTTAGACGACAAAAATCAATTAAGTCAAACTGCCATAGATAGAGCATTAACGATATTAAAGCAGTTTGCTACTACGCTACAAGACTTCCCTGCGAGCAATGTAAAAATTGCTGCAACTTATACATTACGACGAGCTAAAAATATTAATTCATTTTTAACTCAGGCAAATAGAGTTTTTCCTTATCATATTGATGTGATCTCAGGTCAAGAAGAAGCGCGCTTAATCTATCAAGGTGTAGCTCATTATGTTCATCACGATGAAAACCGTTTAGTTATTGATATTGGCGGCGGTAGTACCGAGCTAATTATTGGCAAGCATTTTAAACATAAGCTGCTCTCAAGTCGCAATATGGGCTGCGTAAGCTATACCAAGCAATTTTTTGCCGATGGTATTATTAATGATAAACGCTTTAGCAAAGCACAAATAAAAGCAGAGCAAGAACTTGAGGTTATTTTTGCCAATTACATTAGTGCAGGCTGGCAATCGGTAGTGGGGACGTCAGGCACCATTAAATCAATATTAGCCATGATCAACGCTAATGACCCTGAACAAAAAAATATCACACTGGAGCGATTGCTCGAACTTAAAACTCAGTTTATAGCCGCTAAAACTATCGATAACTTACTTATTGAAGGTTTAAGCCCGGAGCGTCAAGTAAGTATTTGCGGTGGCTTAACTATTTTACTCGCGATTTTTCAGCTGTTTAATATTACCGAAATGGATTACAGCGACTTTTCACTACGTGAAGGTTTACTGCATGAAATGCAGCAAAAGTTAGCGCTTAAAGATATACGCACCAATACCATAGCTAATTTAAGCGAAAGAAACACAATAGATAAAGTACATGCACAACGTGTTGCAAATACTGCCGATTGGTTATTCCTACAAGTACAAAAAGAATGGCAGCTCGACTCATTAGATAATCATCAATTATTAGTGTGGGCAGCGCAATTACACGAAGTGGGTTTAGGTATTAACTCATCAGGCTTACACAAACATAGTGCTTATGTTGTTGAAAATAGTCAGCTGCCAGGATTTACTCAACAACAGCAAACATTATTAAGCTGTATGATACGGTTTTACCGTAAAAAAATTCGTTTAGAAGAATTTCCAACTTTACTCTCGGTGCCGCACTTTCAAATATTACAATTAATTGTATTACTCAGACTAGCTATATTATTAAATCAAAAACGCCTTAACGATCAACATCAAGAGTTAGCAGTGTCAGTAAAAGGCAATAGTATGCTATTGCAGTTCCCAGCTGATTGGCTCAATGAACAAACCTTGCTTCATGCTGATTTACAACAAGAGCAAAAATATTTGAAGAAAGTAGGCTTTTTAATCGACTTTGTGTGATTTACAGACATGGCTGAATTTGGATAGCATGCGCTACCCAAATTAGATCTTCTATTACATATCCATATGGCGATTAGCACTTTGCATCATTTGCTTTAATCCTTGATGTTCAAGCTCCAGCAATTGAGATAGTTTCTCTTTACCTGTTGGCGTTTCTGCACGACTAAGTAAGTATTGATAAAGATTGATCACCTTTTGATGCTGATCTGATATATAACCTTGCATGGCTTGCTCATCAACACGCGTATCACGGTTTAAATCTGTAAAATTAATCAGTTCAGAGTTTTCAGCAAAGTACTCGTAACAATAAGTATCTAAGGTATTGATCTCCGTGATGGCTTTAAAACCAACTAAATCCTCAGCCAACTTTTTTTCGTACTTAACAAAATAGTCTGCCAGCATTTGGTTATGCTCTGCTAAATCGTCTCTGAGACTAAAAAAATTTGCCGCCATTTGGGTATGAAATAGTACAGTCCAGTCGTACACTTCTTGTATTGTTTTAACTTGCATGTGCGTTCCTTAATTAACCCTAGTAACCATACTCTTGCGTAAAACGTGCCAATAAAAAGTTAAATTAAAACAGAGAGATATTGAAAGTAAATCACCCAAACTCGTATAAGTTACAAGTCATAGGGTAATTTTTATAGAGTGGTGGTACAAAAACGGTGGCTCATATTTAAATTATGACTAATTGATGTGACATAAAACACTCGCAAATTCTAACCTTAGTAGCCAAGTAGCGTTTCATCTTAAAGCATAAGTAAATGCAAAACATGACATCCCAAGTTTGCTGATAACTTAGCTGACAATGTGAAATCTCTACAACCCTTAGCTGGGAATCATAAATAAATTTTACATCGCTATGCTGGTGTAATTTCTAATGTTTACTAATATTCATTTGTTGATTGATGAAAACAGTAAATTATTTCAGCTTGAGCATATGCTCTTTTTATTGGTGGTTAACGCTTTATGGATAAGTATTCCCTTCGAAAAAAAATATTAATTATTACTTTTTTTTGCTTTTTTATATTTTTTATAGCGATGCTAATACAGAGCTTAAATGCATTACAAAAAAATATAGATTCCGCATTACGAGAAGAAATAAATTTAGTCTCAGATGTATTTACAAATGGGGTTGGTGATTGGATGTATGACAGGCGTCAGGCTGTTATTAAACTGTCTAAAGTTATTGCTGACCATCCTGAAGTAAAACCTTATATTTTGCTTGACCAAGTAAAAGAAAGTTTAGGTTTTTCGCTTGTTTACTATGGTAATGAACAAGGAGAAATGTACCGTAACGACCCTAACCTTAATCCACCAAATTATGATCCCAGAGTACGGAGTTGGTACAAAGGTGCATTAGAAGAAAATGGTAGTTTTTTAGCTGCTCCTTTTGTTTCTGCAAGCACCCAAGAATATGTGGTTACTCTTTCAGAGCCAGTGAGAAAGGAAGGTGAGATAGTTGGTGCAGTTGGCGCTAATTTAACTTTAGCTCAATTAACTAAATATATAAATGCTCTCGATGTACCTGGCGATGGATATGCCATCATTGTTGACAAAAGCGATCAAGTTGTTGCTCATCCTGATACAAAAAAACAAAGTACTAAAGCATCAGATCTCGATAAAAGCTTTACGGGTCAGTTGTTAGAAAAGCTAGTGACTAAGCATACTTTAGAAGAAATGACCTTAGATAATCGCGAGCGACTTATTTTTGCACAGGCTATTCCTAACTCCAGCTGGTCAATTATTTTAGTAATGGACAAAGATACTTTATTTGCACCTGTACGAAGCCAGCTTATTACTCAAGTGATCATCAGCACTGCAATGTTAATATTTGTACTGTTTATCATCTCATTTTTGTTAAAAATCATGCTCAAAAACTTAAGTTCTATCACTCAAAATTTAGATGCTATTGCTAATGGTAATGGCGATTTGACAGTTAGGTTAGAAGTGAATAGTGGCGATGAAATAGGCCAACTTGCATCGAGCTTTAACCGTTTTGTTGAACAATTACATGGCATTATAAGTCGACTGAGTGACGCATCAACAATATTGCTAAGTGAAGCTGGTGATGTATCTACAGCAACAAATAAGCAAAACGATAGATTACAGCGTCATCAAAGTGAAATTCATATGGTTGCAACTGCGGTAACTGAAATGGCTGCGGCAACAAAAGAAATCGCTGCTAATGCAGAACAAACTGCACAATCATCACAAAACTGCGTAAGCGTTACAGAGCAAGGCCGTTTTGGCGTTGAGCAAAGTCAAAAATCTACAAAAGTCCTAGCTGATGAGGTCGAAAAAGCGAGCGAAATTATTCGTGATTTGAATAAACACGCGCAAGAAATAACATCAATTTTATCTACTATCAGCGGTATTTCAGAGCAAACAAATTTACTGGCATTAAATGCAGCAATTGAAGCAGCAAGAGCTGGGGAGCAAGGGCGTGGCTTTGCTGTAGTTGCCGATGAAGTAAGGGTTTTATCACAACGAACTTATACTTCGACTCAAGAAATCCAAGGCATGATTGAGTCACTACAAAGCGCAGCACTAAAAGCGGTAGATGCGACTGATAAAGGTAAAGGAATGGCCAACCAAAGTGTTGAAGATGCTCAAAAAGCGAATCAAAGTCTCGGTAAAATATTAGAATCGGTTAGTGTGATAAATGACATGGCAGCACAAATTGCCACCGCCGCTGAAGAGCAATCAGCTGTCACCTTAGAAATCAGTCGCAATACTGAGACAATCCGAGGGGTCGGTGATGAAATGTTTGAAGCAAGCCAATTAGCTGCTGAACAAGCTCAAAAATTACACGACTTAGGAAGACAGATTAACAATGAAGTGAGTAAGTTTAGACTGTGAAGTGAACCTTTAGATTATCAGTAAAATAAACTTAATTTTGAATGCTTAAAAATTAAATTTTAATAAGCAACTGAATAAAAACAAATTTAGTAACAAAAATAATTAGAGGTTTATATGAAATCAGAACTTAGTCCACTTTTTGTAGGGGTTATTCTAACGTCTTTTCTTACTATTACTAGTAATGTAAAAGCAGCTGAGCCAAGTATCAAGGATATAGATTTTTATGCTTCTATACGTTTAGGTGTAGATAATATTGACGCAGGTACATCTGATGATGGGGCTAATGGCCGCGACTTTTTGAGTCGTATAGGTGCTAAAGCGAGTATCAAAATAGATGACAATTTAACAGCAGTCACGAGAGTTGAATATGGCCTGAGAGAAGAGAATGCAGTTGATTTAACTCAAAATAATGGCCCGACTCTTCGTCAAGCCTACGTTGGTTTGAAAGGTGATTTTGGTGAAGTTTATTTCGGGTCTCAAACTTTATTATGGAATACCTATGTTAGAAGCGCTTATTTTTCAGATGGTATAGATACTATTCGACAAGGTAATGTACGAGACGATGATTTACTACAGTATTTTTATAAACAAGGTAATTGGAACTTTGGTGCTGGGTTACAATTTAAAGGGCAAGATGGAAGCTCTGTTGATCAAATGCAATTAGGTGGAGAATATAAGTCTGGACCTTATAAAGTGCAAGCGGCTTGGTCTAAAGATAACCAAGGCGATAATAAAGGTAACCTATATGGGTTGCGTGGTTGGTGGGATGTTAATGATGCTGTGACATTGTCAGCTTTTGTACATAAAGCAACCAACATCTACGATATTTATGGGGGAAGTAGTACTGGAACGGTTCGATTGAAAGATGCTGATGTAGAGGGTAATAAGAATGCAATTAACGCATGTAGCTCTGAAGATAGAACAAGTAGTGGTTTATATGCCAGTTACCTATTCGGTAAAAATAAAATCCATACTCGTTATGCTATAGACAGTTGTGATATATCAGGTGATGTAGATTCCGTTAAAATCGAATATATACGTTATTTGAGTAAAGCTTTAAGGGCTTGGGTAGCATACGAAGACTTAAGTAACGATGAACAACGCAAACCTACTACTAGCTCCGGCAAAGACATGTCTCAATTACAAGCTGGCGTTAGATTTGATTTTTAAACAAGCAAATCTACACATTACCTATCGATTACTTTCAAAAGTATATCAACATTGAATCGTCGCAGTACCCGTTTTACGAGGTTCTGCGACTCTGGTCAAACAAAGTTTGATGGGCTCTGTATTTTTAATTCAACTTACGAATTTAGGCCCCGCTTTCGCCATAACAAATATACGGCTGGCAGTACCAACAATGTTAATACAATCGCGCTGAACATGCCGCCGACCATAGGAGCGGCAATGCGGCTCATTACTTCACTGCCGGTGCCTGTGCCGTAAAGTACGGGGAGCAAACCGATTATAATAGTGGCGACTGTCATCATCACTGGGCGTACTCGCAGGCCTGCGCCTTCGACTATGGCTTGTTTAAGCTCCGCAAAACTAAGCGTTGTACCTGCTAGCTTGGCTTGAGCACACTTTTCTTGGTAGGCTTGATTTAAGTACACCAGCATAATCACGCCAATTTCCACCGCGACCCCGGCAAGGGCAATAAAGCCCACCCCCACGGCGACTGAGAAGTTAAAGCCCTCTAAGTACATTAACCAGATGCCTCCGATCATCGCCAGCGGTAAGGTTGCTATTATAATTGCCACTTCTACAAAGCTTCTAAAGTTGAGGTACAACAACACAATTATAATCGCTAAGGTCAGTGGTAATACATAGGCGAGCTTTTCTTTGGCGCGCTCCATGTATTCATATTGCCCTGCCCAGGTTATTGAATAACCTGCTGGTAGCACTAGTTTTTCGTCAAGCACTTTGCGCGCATTGTCGACATAACTACCAATATCAATGCCATCAATATCAATAAAGCTCCAGCCGTTTAAGCGGGCATTTTCGCTTTTTATGCCCGGCGGACCATCTTCAATAAATACGTCAGCCACATCGGCAAGAGCAATGCGTTGCCCTGCAGGAGTGACTATTGGCAATAGCATCAGTTCTTCGGGGGAATCCCGGTAGTCTTGCGGATAACGTAAGTTTACCGGGTAACGCTCTTGCCCTTCGACCGTTTCGGTTACATTCATGCCGCCAATTGCGGTGGCAACCACTTGCTGCACATCGGCAATATTTAAGCTGTAACGGGCGGCTTTTTCACGGTTGATATCGACCTTTATATAACGCCCACCCGCTACTCGCTCAGAGTAAACGGAAGCCGTGCCGGGTACATCTTTAAGTAACACTTCAATCTGCTGGCCAATTTTTTGAATCTCGCTCAAATTTGGTCCCGCAACTTTAATGCCCACAGGGGTTTTAATCCCAGTTGCCAGCATATCAATACGAGTTTTGATCGGCATCACCCATGCATTAGTCAGGCCTGGAAACTTCACTAAGCCGTCGAGTTCTTTTTTCAACTTGTCTAAGGTCATGCCTTCACGCCATTGATCTTTTGGCTTAAGCTGAATAAAGGTTTCAATCATGGTCAGTGGCGCAGGATCGGTTGCTGTTTCTGCCCGGCCGACTTTACCAAACACGGTTAACACCTCTGGCACTGTGGCGATGAGCTTATCGGTTTGTTGTAAAATCTCGCGCGCTTTCCCAATAGATAAACCAGGATAAGTCGTCGGCATATACATTAAATCGCCTTCATCCAGCGGTGGAATAAACTCACTGCCAATTTTATTGACCGGATAAAAGCCAATAACAGCGACCACCACAGCCAGTACTAAAGTCATTTTAGGGAACCGCAAAACCGTGTTCAGCAGCGGCTTGTAAGCATTCACTAGCAAGCGGTTTACTGGGTTGTTTTGCTCAGAAATAACTTTGCCGCGTATAAAGTAACCCATTAATACCGGTACTAAAGTGATTGCCAAGCCCGCAGATGCGGCCATGGCATAGGTTTTAGTGTACGCTAACGGAGCAAACATCCGGCCTTCTTGGGCTTCTAAAATAAACACTGGCATAAAGCTCACGGTAATAATCATTAAGCTAAAAAACAGCGCTGGACCGACTTCACTGGCAGCATCGGTGACAACTTGCCAGCGGTTTTCATCGGTTAGTGGCATTTTTTCCATGTGTTTATGCATGTTTTCGATCATTACAATCGCGCCGTCGGTCATCGCGCCAATGGCGATAGCAATACCACCGAGCGACATTATATTGGCGTTTATGCCTTGCCAATACATGATGATAAATGCCGTTAATATTCCCAGCGGTAAAGTGATAATTGCCACCAAGGACGAGCGTACATGGAACAAAAATACGATGCAGATAAGCGCCACTACCACTAGCTCTTCAAATAGTTTGCTGGTGAGGTTATCCACTGCATTTTTGATCAGATTAGAGCGGTCATACACAGGCACAATTTCTACCCCATCGGGTAAGCCTTTGCTGAGTGATTCAAGTTTTGCTTTCACCAGCTCTATGGTTTTTTGTGCGTTTTCGCCATAGCGCATCACCACTACGCCACCAGCTACTTCGCCCTCGCCGTTTAGCTCAGCAATGCCACGGCGCATTTGTGGCCCAAGGCGAATATCGGCTACATCGCGTAATTGCAGCGGTGTGCCGTTGGCATTCACCCCAAGTGGAATTGCCTCTAAATCAGCGACGCTTTTTATATAACCGGTGCTGGTTACCATGTATTCGGCTTCGGCCATTTCCACCACCGAAGCGCCCATTTCTTGGTTACCTTGCTTAATTGCGGTTTGAATTAAACTCAGTGGTATACCATAAGCACGCAGTTTATCTGGCTCTACATTGACTTGATATTGCTTCACCATACCGCCCACTGAGGCCACTTCTGACACCCCTGGTACGGTTTGCAATTCAAACTTTAAAAACCAATCTTGCAAGCTGCGTAACTGGCTAATGTCGTGCTGATTGGTTTTATCCACCAGCGCGTATAAATAAATCCAACCTACACCGGTAGCATCTGGGCCCAGCTCTGCGGTTGCGCTGTCGGGCAAGCGGCTTGCTACTTGACTTAAATACTCTTGCACTCGACTTCTAGCCCAGTAAAGATCGGTGTTTTCATCAAAGATGACATATACGTAGGAATCACCAAAAAATGAAAAACCACGTACTGTTTGCGCCCCGGGTACTGAGAGCATCGCGGTGGTAAGTGGGAAAGTAACCTGATCTTGCACCACCTGTGGCGCTTGCCCTGGGTATGAGGTTTTTACAATCACCTGCACATCGGATAAATCAGGTAAGGCATCAACTGGGGTTTTTTTTACCGCAAATAAACCACTGCCAATGAGTATTGCTGTTAGCAATAATACAAAAAAGCGATTGGTAACGGACCAACGAATAACTGCTGCTATCATAAAGCCTCCTAATGTCCGTCATGCGATGACATGGCGCTATTGTCACTAGTTCGCATGCTTGATTCAGTATCGATACGCTGGATCACGAACTCACCATCTTGCACACTAAAAGTAAATGTCAGCTGTTGCTTCGGCTCAAGGCTACTTAAATCAATATGTTCAGCAAACATAAAGTCCATAGTGGCCGGATCTCGGTGCCATTTCTCAATTGCACCACGGCTAATATTGGCAGTGCGCTGGGCTTTATTAATGCTGTTGATAGTACCGGTTACGGTCGCCATATTTTGCGCTTCGCTCATCATATGGGTGGAATCCATAATATGAATGCCGCTAATCATATAACTGCTATCGGCTTTTTTAGTCAACTCAAAATGCAGTGTTTGCCCAGCTTGCAGCGCTTGAAAATCAACGCTATCGGCAACCGTAAAGTCCATTTTCATACTAGGCCAATCGAGCTCTTCAATAGGGTCATGGCTGATATTCACCATACGGCGATCTGCCATTACACTATTAACGACTCCTTTGCCCCACACGCTAGTGGTAGCTTCTGGTGTTTGCATGCGCTTAAAATCAGAGCTTTTGCTGGATTCTGAATCTAACAAGAATTGCGCTGACGTCACCACTTCATCATCGGCTTTAACGCCCGCTAAAATAACGGCGTTATGGCTATCACTGCGGCCCAGTTCGACTGCCACCGATTTAAAGCGTCCTTCGCCTAAAGCGATAACAACACGGTCTTGGGAACCGGTGCGGATCACCGCTTCTTTAGGTACTATAAGTTGTTGCTCAGCAGCTTTAGCATGGATGCTTACTTGCGCAAACATATTCGGTTTTAGTTGGTGATCTTGATTATTAAAGCGTAAACGCACCCGCAAAGTACGGTTTTTGGCATCCAATGTTGGGTAAATATAATCGACCTTACCGCGCCAGCTTTGTCCGGCAATATAATCTAGAGTCATAGTCACCGGTAAACCGACTTCAATAAGCTGCGCTTGCCGCTCGAATACCTCGGCTTCTACCCAAACTTCATCAAGTTGAGCAATACTCATCATTGAGGTGCCTGGCTTGACATAAAAACCTTCGCGCACATTAAGTTCATCAACCACACCACTTTGGCGAGCATAGAAGGTAATATTTTGCATCACCTTTTTATTAACTTGTAGGCGCTCGACAAAACCATCCGACACATTCAGTGCTTTTAAGCGCGCTTTGGCTGCACGAATAAGCACGGTGTTATTACGATCAACAGCCAGTACAAATTCTTCTTGAGCATTTACCAGTTGCGGAGAGTATAAGGTATACAGCGGTTCCCCTTGTTTTACCTGATCGCCAGCGGCTTTAACGTACAGCGTTTCTATCCAGCCTTCTACACGCGGGTGAATATGCACTAACTGATCTTGATTGTATTGTACGTAGCCCACCGTTTTTACTTCACTTTGCAGTGCCTTGAGCTGTACTTTAGCCGTTCTAACCCCTAAATTATTAATAACAGCAGGGGAAATTGTCACAGCACTGGGACCATCTTGATTGTTGTCAGCTCCTTCACTATACACAGGTACTAAGTCCATCCCCATTGGTGAAAGCCCTGGTGCATCACGGCGATAATTACTATCCATAGGCGCAACCCAATATAATGGTTTTTTCTCTGCGCTGATCACCTCAGGCTCTGTACTATTACCGAAAAAATACAAGCCACTAGCAGATATTCCTGCACCTATAAGTACTGCGATAAGCAATTTTAAATTAGTGTTCACGGTGCTCTCCTGCTAATTGCTCAACCATCACAGCAGCATCTTTGCTACTAGCGTAATAATTCAGGCGAGCAATAATAATTTGTTGATCAATCTCTATGTTTAACGCATCAATTTTGGCATTCAGTTCGCTAATTCGGGCGCGCATTACTTCTGAAAAGTCACCATCATCACGGGTATAAGCATTTAATGTAGCTTGTGCTTGCTCTGCCATTTGTGGCAATAATTTAGTTTGATAAAGTGCATCACGCTTTGCTAATTGGGGCAACTGACTAAACTCTTTAAAATACATCCCTTTTAGCTTTTGTAATGCAATTAGTTTTTGAGTTTTCACCGCCTCAGCCATAGCTATCGCCGCATTAACTTGTTGGTCTTGGCGGTTATCAGTAAATAGTGGTAAATCAACACTCACACCAACTGAAAACAGATCCGCTCGGGAATCCCCCATTGGCGTATCATCGCGATAACCATAGCCCATATTTACCCCAAACTGCGGTTTATAGCCTTGTTTTGCCACCTCAACTTCTGTTTGTTTAGCCGCTACTGTTTTATCAAGCGCGACAATCGCTGGATGCGCCATTAATAATGGCATCAACTGTGCAAATTCAAGTTGTGAAAAATCAACTAAAGGCGCTATATCATGACGTTTTGCGCTGACAGGCTGAGTTAACATGTTGATTGGTAACCATTGCGATAAACGCTTTTTCGCGCTTTCGAACTGCAGCTCTAACATCATTAATTTATCTTCAAGGCGGGTTAACTCTAGCTGCGCTCGAATAATATCTTGTTGGCGGGTGTTACCTACTGAGCTGGCATAACTCGATTCAGTAATATCAATAAGTTGCGAGAACAATGCTTTATCTTGCTCAATTAACGCAATACTTTGCTGGGCACGATACGCATTGAGCCAAGATTCAATAACAATGGTTTTTACTTGAGCGAGTCTGTCGGCTCGTAGCCAAGGATATTGCTGCGCTGACTGCGCTAACGCATGCTGCTTAAGCGCTAAGCTATCGCCACGGCTAAACATTTGGCTCACGCCAACTTTTAATTGGGTCATGCCTTCTTGGTCAAAAGCAAAACCGTCGGTAGGTAAATTCATTAAGCCCACCGTTAATACTGGATCCGGCAGTGTGCCTGCCGCTAAACTTTGTGCTTGTATAGCAGCTTGTTGATATTTGCTGGCGGTTAGCCATGGCTCATTATCAAGTGCATAGCTGAGCGCTTCATCAAGGCTTAATTCATTACTGTGTGCTGGAATTGCAGTTGTTAGCATAAGCGCTAAAAAACTGACTTTAAATACTGCGAAGTGATTCATCACTTACTCCACTAAAATTAAAAGACAACTAAATTTAGGGGCAGAAAAGGTGATTTAGGTAAATTTTAGACGCACCTATCCTGCAATTAAGCAGGCATAGGAGGGCGATACAGTGAACTGGCTATACGATGTTGATTTTGCGGGATATAAAGTTGTACTTTTTCAGACGTCGTCAGTATAACGGTAACTAACACACTCATGTTTAACATTGAGTGAGTACTGCAGGCGCTCATTGGACAACCACACTCTTGATTAGCGGTTGCGTCATCGTCACAACAATCCATGTTCATCATACCCGCAGACATGTCGTGATGCATATCACTACTATCAGCCATAGTTGCTTGCGGTTGACTCATGTGTGGCATATCACAACTCATAGTTACAGACGCAACCGCTTGACCCACTAAAGTGAGCAATAAAACGACTGTGAATAAACTAATATAAATGCGTTGCAAAAAAGTGCCTTTTATAAA